>JBDSIC010000296.1:0-3044 GCA_039918195.1 Mucilaginibacter sp. | reverse complement strand
AACCTCTAAACGAACGTCTTAAAGAGCGTTCTTAAGCCCTCTCCTTTGGAGAGGGTTGGGTGAGGCATTACTTTAACAAATTCTTCCAGCTTACCATATTGCCGATGATCCTCTCCAGGTCAGCAGCGGCAACGCGCTCCTGCAACATGGTATCGCGGTAACGGATGGTTACGGTGTCATCCTCCAAAGTCTGGTGATCTACAGTGATGCAAAATGGTGTGCCGATGGCGTCCTGGCGGCGGTAGCGCTTGCCGATGGCATCTTTTTCCTCGTACTGTATATTATAATCCAGTTTTAGCTTGTCCATTATCTCGCGTGCCTTTTCGGGCAGGCCATCTTTTTTGGTCAGCGGGAAAATAGCCGCCTTAACCGGGGCAAGGCATGGGTGCAGCCTTAATACGGTACGGCTGTCCTGTCTGTCTTCAGTACTCAAATCTTCTTCCTCGTACGCGTTTATCATGGTAAGCAGGAATAATCTGTCTAACCCGATAGAAGTTTCAATTACGTAAGGAATGTAGTTGCCATAAGGCTGGTTCGTCTCGGGGTTTATTTCCGGGTCGAAATACTGCATTTTTTTATTAGAGAATTTTTGATGCTGGCTCAAATCAAAGTCGGTACGGCTGTGTATGCCCTCCACCTCTTTAAAGCCGAATGGAAATTGAAACTCTATGTCATACGCCGCGTCGGCATAATGCGCCGGTTTGGTATGCTCGTGGAAACGGTATTTTTCGGGCGAGGTGCCTAAGGCCAGGTGCCATTTCAGGCGCGCCTCTTTCCATATATTAAACCATTCTTTTTGTGTGCCGGGGCGAACAAAGTATTGCATTTCCATTTGCTCAAACTCGCGCATACGGATAATGAACTGGCGGGCGATCACCTCGTTACGAAAAGCCTTGCCAATTTGCGCAATACCAAATGGTATCTTCATCCTGCCCGATTTTTGCACGTTAAGATAGTTTACAAATATACCCTGCGCGGTTTCGGGTCGCAGGTAAACTAAGTCGGCATCGTCAGCAACAGCGCCCATTTGGGTGCTAAACATCAGGTTAAACTGGCGCACATCGGTCCAGTTGCGGGTACCGCTTACGGGGCAGGCTATTTCCTGTTCTATTATCAATTCTTTTAAACGGGGCAGGTCCTCAGCTTTTAAAGCGTCGTCCATCGCGGTTTGCAGGGTAGCAGCCTTGTCGGTTTTGCCGTCGGCCTCGTATTTGGCAATTTTATCTTCAAGCAGCTGGTCGGCACGGTAGCGTTTTTTCGAATCCTTGTTGTCTATCATGGGGTCGCTAAAGCCGTCAACGTGGCCACTGGCTTTCCAGGTGGTGGGGTGCATAAATATAGCGGCATCAATGCCCACAATATTATCATGCATTTGCACCATGGCTTTCCACCAGTAGGTTTTAAGGTTGTTCTTTAACTCCGAGCCGTTTTGCCCATAATCGTACACGGCGCTAAGGCCATCATATATTTCGCTTGACTGGAATACAAAACCATATTCTTTACAATGTGATATTACGTTTTTAAAAAGTTCGTCGTTCGCTTTACTCATAGTAGGGGCAAAGATAGTTTTTAGTGTGAAAGTGGGGAAAAGTTTTTAGTGGGAACGTCCGTAAGTCCGAAAGACAAGTGCGGGAATATTTTCGGCCTGTGACAGACTATTTTTTGAAGTAAATAAATTCTTCTTTTTTATTGTTGAACAAAACCACTTCGTCGTTTTTATTTATAGCAACATAACCGCTTGGGGATATCCATTTGTAATTTTCCGGTAAAACAACTTTGCCAGTATTGTCCATGTAATTGTAAAGGTCGTTGGTTTGGAACACAATCACGTTATAATGAAGTATGTAAGGCGTTATATTACTTTCAAATAGTTTTTTACCTTCCAGATAATAATGCCATGTGCTTTTGTACTTCACGGCAAACATGTTATTTTCGTGAAAATAGCGATCTCCACTATAATCTTCAGACTGGTAAGGCGTTAAATCGCGATCTCCAACGTAGTCTGTATATTGGAAGGGCGCTATTACAGTTCCTTTATTGTCTATTATGCCGATTTTTTTATTTTTTTTCAAAACTATATCAGATAGGCCGCTAGTGATGATAGAATCGTATATGGCTTTAGTCCTCTTTCCATTTTGGAATATCAACCCAAGCTTTTCCCCTTTATTATAAACACTAAATTGCGGCCCGATGGGGTAATAAAAATACAGAAAATTAAAAATGCCATTTTGTAATGAGAAATATTGATTTTGATTGTCAAAAACTAACCCTTCGCTGTTGTAATCGAATTTATTATAAGCCGGTTTCAAAAAGTAGTTGCCATTTTTATCAAGTACACCATATTTGCCGGCTTCTTTTACAATAGCGTACTTTTCTCCAAAGGGATAAGCTTCCTCAAATGTCATGTCACCTATCTTGTTTTTAGAATAAATATTTATGTAATGAAATTTACCCTTGTCATAAACAGGCATTATACTATCATTATGGGCTATATTGTATGAGAATACGTTAAGACTTGCTATATCGAACGGATATATTGTATTTATTGCAGGACTGTTAAATTGGCAGAAAGAGTCGGTTAAAGAAAATAAAAATATGATAACTAAAGTAAGTGACCTCATGATCTAAATTTGTGATGCAAATTAAGCATTGATTTCCATAGTCACTTCAACCTTTTTCACATCTCACATCTCATATCTCACATCTAACACATAAATTTACCGCCATGAGCATACAGGTTGATACACTCACAAAAGTTTACGGGCAGCAAAAAGCTGTCGACGGTATTTCGTTTACCGCCGGACCGGGTGTGCTTGGTTTTTTGGGGCCGAATGGCGCGGGCAAATCAACCACCATGAAGATACTTACCTGCTTTATCCCACAAACATCGGGCTCGGCATCCGTTTGCGGGTTTGATGTGCAAACACAATCGCTTGAGGTGCGCCGGCGTATCGGTTACCTGCCCGAGAGTAACCCGCTTTACCAGGATATGTATGTGAAGGAGTCGCTTGGCTTTATTTCGGGTATACATGACATTCATCAGC
>JBDSIC010000295.1:0-12137 GCA_039918195.1 Mucilaginibacter sp. | reverse complement strand
AGCTACTATGCCTGTTGGTTTCATGCCCACGCCAAAGCTTACCCGCTGCTGGAAAGATGCGGCTGTTATTACATTGGCCAAGCCTTTATTAAGATATACCGAGAAGGTGTTATCATCTTTATTGGTTACCAGTATATCAGCTTTGCCATTGCCGTCAATATCGCGTATGGTTACGGCGGACGGTTTATTACCTGTCGCCAGGTTAACCTTAGCCGCAAACGATGATGAAGCGATAGTGCCACTTTCCGCGTTGTTTTTAAATATCGACAGCGTTTTATCTGTTTCGTTTACAACAACAATATCGGTACGGCCATCATTATCAAGGTCACCGGTGGCAACGGCAACAGGTTTAGCGCCGGTTGCAAGATCGGTACGGGTACCGCCCGTGTATGTGTTCCGGAAAACCGAAATACTGCCGCTGCCCTGATTTGCCACAATAATATCGGGTTTACCGTCGCCATCAATATCGGCAATGGCCTGTGCGCCAGGTTGTGTACCGGTTGGGGCGGTTATTTTTATAGGCATATCAGTCCCCTCTATGCGTGCATTGGCTATGTATTTCTTGCTAAACGGCATCGAATAATAACCCGAAAGCTGCATTTCAGTATTTAAAACAGTAACCGGTTTATAAGTAGCACCCACAGGTACATTAACCAGTAATGATGTGTCGTTAACAAAGGTAACGGTGCCTTTTGCTGCGCCAAAGTAAACAGTGTTGGCCGCTGTGGTTTTACCAAAGTATTTACCGGTTATTAATGCCACAGGCGTTTTATTTTTATCCTGTGTATAAGTTACCGATTTAATCAGCGGCGGCTTTATATGATTATTACGCAACAGTACCAAATTTTGACCATCAGGCATAAAACAGGTCGGGCTTGCTGTCGCCGTCAAGATCGGACAGTTCCGGCCAGTTTTTGATGGAGCCGCGCTTTCCCAACTTTTCTCCGGCAACAAATGATGCAGCGGTAAAATTGGCTGGTGTTGATTTGTTGATGATGTAGTTTATCACTGTTTTTTCCCACGCATAAGTATCTCTTAACGTGGCTATAATATCAGGCTTACCGTCGCCGGTAATATCACCTAAAGCGACACGTACATCTGCTAAATTGGCAGAGGTTGGGTTACCCGATAATGCGAAGTCAACCTTCGCAGCAAACAGGTTGTTGCTGCCCTCGGTATATGTATTACGCAAAAACGATACACTATTGCTGGCCAGGTTACCCACTATCATGTCGGGTTTCCCGTCGCCGTCCAGGTCTGCAAAAGCAGCAGGAGAGGCACCAAGGGTGCCGGTGGGCACATCTATTTTAGCCGCAAAAACGGGTGACTGGCCTGTGGATATGTTAAGCAGTACCGATACATAGTTTGTGCCTTTCCGTGTTATTACCAGGTCGGGTTTCAGGTCGCCGTTTATATCGGTAACCGCTAATGCAGCTCCGGCTGTGTTAGTAAGGGGTATATTTTTTAAATGTTCGAACCTGATTATACCTTTTGATGAAACATTATGGAATATCATTACGCCATCACCAAAAGTTAAAATATCGGGTTTGCCGTCGGCTGTAACATCAGCTAATATATAATCGTAAATACTGTAGCGAAATATAATATCTTGTATTTTAAAGGAGGCAATTGTATCTACACCCCAGTTGGTAATGTTTATATGGCATACCCCTTTTTCAAGGTCGAAAATATCGGGCTTTCCATCAGCGTCTATATCTATAATTTTAGCAGTTTCGCCTATGGTTAAACTCGGGTTATTATAGCTTGTGCGGAATGCTAAACTGGTTAAACTGCCCGGTTTCGAAACGTTGCGGAAGAGTGCGGTAAGGTCAACATGGTCGGGGCTTACCAAAATATCAGGTTTGCCGTCGCCGTTCAGGTCGCTTACTCTTACCCTATGGCCGGCGGTCGACGCGTATATATATACAGGGTCGTCAAAATCAGTATAAGTTGAGTTTTGCGGATTAGTAAATGTAACAACAAACGGTTTTTGTGTCCATGCTGTTGAGTTTCTGTCGGTATTGGTCACGGTGATGGGTTGGTAATTGGCCCCGGCCGGTACGGTGACTACCAGTTTTTTTGAAGTGGCCTGCACAACGGTTGCCTTAACCGCACCAAAAAATACCGAATTTTTTAACGGATCAGCATTAAAGTTGGTACCATTTATAGTTACCTCCGTACCCAGCGCACCGCTTTGCGGCGTAAATGAAGTGATAGTGGGTGCTATATTGGTGTATGAGTTACGGAATATCGAGAGATTATTGCTGTCACCTTTAGCTACAACAATATCAGGCCGTGTGTCCTCATCAAAGTCACAAATGGTTAAGGCAAGCGGTAACGTTCCTGTAGCAAGGTCAACTTTTTCGGCAAATTTTAATACTTCATCATCATCAGTCCAGTTGTAAAGGTTGCGGTAGAGCGAAATATTGTTCCCGCCAGAATTAGCTACAGCAATATCAAGGTATCCGTCACCATCCATGTCGGCAACTTTAACAGCTGCCGGTGCAGTTCCTGTGGCCAGGTCAAACCGGGGTTCAAACTGCAGGTGATTATAATAATTATTGCCATAAAAAACAGAAACCGTATTGCTGCCTTTATTGGCCACTACAATGTTGTAACCATTCATTAATCTGCCTAAGGCAATATCAACAGGGTTGTTGCCTGTTGCCATGGTAAAGGCTGCCGCGAATGATGAAGCACTGATCGCCCCTGCTACCGCTTTGTTCTCAAATATCGAAGCAGAGTTGATATCGCCATTAGTTACAACCACATCGGGTTTATCATCATTGTCAAAATCGCCGGTGGCAATAGCCGAAGGTTTGCCGGGGGTAATTATATCCACTTTTGCAGCAAAGGCCAGGTCGGTGCCTGTACCTGTATTGCGCAATACCGAGAAACTTTTAGCCGTATTATTAGCAGTAAGCAAATCGGCATGGCCGTCGCCATCTATATCTGCCGAAGCTATTTTTACCGGGTTAGTACCCACAGTAAAATCAACTTTGGCAGCCAGCGATGCAGCGGTGATATTACCGCTAACGGCCTTATTAATAAATACCGAAACCGTGTTAGAGCCAGCATTGGCAACTGCTATATCTGCCTTCCCATCATTATTCAAATCTTTTACTATTACTGAAGAAGGGTTAGTGCCTGTAGCGAAAGTAACGCCGGCGGCGAATGAGGCGGCTGCCAGTTTGCCTTTAGCGCCTATATTGCGGTATATGATTAAACTGTTGCCGGTGCCATTTAAAACCACCAGGTCGGGTTTTCCGTTGCCATCAATATCGGCAGCTACGGTTGCGAGGGGCTTACCGCCGCCGGCCAGGTTAAACGGTGCGGCAAAATCATTCACAGCCAGGTCATACCTGGAAGAGAACTTTGCCGAAAAAGGCCTTGACGAAACAGCCGCCAAACCTTTTGTCTTGTTTAAAACGGTGACAGGCTCGTAACCCCCGCCGTTAGGTACTTTTACGCTTAAACGTGTTTGATAGGCTTCGGTCACTTCGGTCTTTATAGTACCGAAGAAAACCTGGTTCTCGGCGATATTGGTGCTAAAACCGTCGCCATAAATTTCTATCAGGTCGCCTGCCGAAGTACTGTCGGGTATCTCAAGGCTTGTTATTTTAGGCGGTGCGCTTGGACTATTAAGGGCTATAACCAGCTGCTTATCACCATAAACCAGGTCGGGCCTGCCGTTGCCATCTACATCGCCTACAGAAACGTCCGCACCCCGGGTCGGAAAACTATATGTATTTTTTGTAGCGAATCCTGACAATGCCAGGGTTGCCGTGGCATTTGTATTGCGTATGAGTGTAATATACGATGGCGTTTGGTCAGATATGGCATATACATCGGGTTTGCCATTGCCATCAAAATCGCCCACTTCAACGGAAACCACGGATGCGAGCATGGGTATATTAATTGATGCGCCCAGTGCTATGGTGGCGCTGCCCGCAACGGTTTTGTTTTGAAAAATGCTTATCTCATCATTTTCGAAGTTGCCCTGTATTAACTCGGGTAACCCGTCGCCGTTAATATCTTTTGCAAAAACAGCCCTTGGGTGTTTTGCAGGCAGAAGATTTACTGCCGATACGAACGACGATGATTTCAGGTTGCCGGGTGTGGCGGTATTGCGATAAATATCTATTTTCTTCGACTCGAAATTTATCGTACGAACTGCTATAATATCAACTTTCCCGTCAACATTCATATCTGCCACCTGCAGGTATAGCATATCGGGAATAACAACGTTTACCTTGGTTGCAAACGATGTGGCATTAATTATGCCGTTAACCGATGAGTTGGGATAAACAGTAAATTTATTCTCACCGGTAGTTATGATATCGATCCTGCCGTCGCCGTCAGCATCGCCGGTAAATAATTTAAGCGGCGGGGTGGTCAGCGTAACCGATACCATGCCGAACGAAGCGTCTGTAATAGTTCCCGGAGCAGCATTATTAACAAGTATGAACATCCTGTCGGTGGTGGTAATGATAATATCAGGTTTTCCGTCGCCATTTATATCTTCGGCTTTTAAAAAGCGTCCGGCAATACCAAAGCCGATGTTAACCCGGGTAAACACAGGTGTTGTGCTACCGGTGGCCGTGGTGTTCCTGAAGATAATGATATCGGTTGTGGCGTCGTCCGAAACTACAATATCCAGTTGCCCGTCGCCGTCAATATCGGCCACGGCATGGGGGTTCAAAAAGCCCCAGTCGTAATGTTTAACCAGTATTTGCTCGTCTTCAAAATCTATAGGTGTACCTATTGGGATAGCCTTATCAGGCATAGTTAAAAACAAGGCCTTCGAGGTTCCGGTAAGCGCATTATCTTTATTGGCAACCGTAAAAGCGCCATAAGAGGTACCTGTTGGAATAGTAACCGTTAACTGTGTAGCGCTCGCTGTAACCACTGGGGCCTTCAAACCATTTAGCAATACACCATTTTTATCGGCCGCAGCATTAAAGTTTTTTCCTGTGATGGTTACGGTAGTTCCGGCCATTCCGCTGGTGGGGCTGAATGAGGTAATTGCGGGCACCTGGCCAAACACAACAGATATAAAAGAAGACAACAGGACGAAAAGTGAAATTTTTTTCATGCGGAGGGACAAGTGTTTAG
Source organism: Mucilaginibacter sp. (assembly GCA_039918195.1). Classification (GTDB taxonomy): domain Bacteria; phylum Bacteroidota; class Bacteroidia; order Sphingobacteriales; family Sphingobacteriaceae; genus Mucilaginibacter. Next base: position 7,022 of record JBDSIC010000295.1, on the reverse strand, counting down.
GTTGTTGCAATAGTTTAATTTTACACAGATCAGCCGTATATGAGCGACGCTATTTTTAATATTCCTACAAATATAAAAGAATAATTAAAATCCCGAACAGGTCAATAATCTTGCTGGAAAAAAAGGTGAGCCTTAAAGGTTCACCCACGGAAATATTATTTTATTGATTGTAGATTCAATTACTGGTACTGAATTTTTAATAAATTGAAGTTGAAAAGGGATTATGTGATTTATAGAGTGCCTTCCATTTTTACAAGCTGCCGGTTAAGGTAAATATATGAAAACAGAAATCACTCTGTAGTAACCCCATAATTTGTCCTAAACATGGGGTGTTAGTATCAGTTTCAGAACATTCACACAACTCTTCCCGGTATTGCTTCCTCTTTGATGGCCACAGGAAATGAAACTATTACAGCCTGAAAACTGCAATTTTTTCATCGCCCGCCAGTGCGCTTCATACTTTTACCATTCCTGACCTTGCAGGTAAACCGGTATCGTTAAGTGATGATAAGTATAAAGGCAACTAGTGAAAATAGATACCGTTGGTGCCTGGTGACCTAATTGCATCCCAAACCAACACCAAGCAAGAAGAATTAAGCACAAATTATTGTTTTTTGTCATTAATCTATACCTTTGTAAGGCAGAACTCACCGTTAATAATTGGTGACAGGATCAGAGAACTTTCACATGGCTAATATGCTTAAATATATTTCTATTATATTTTGCTTCATTCCTGCTTTATTGTTTGCACAGGATGCGACTACCATTATTCCGGGCAATAATAATATGGCTAACGATACTTCCCGGCAGACCGACCTTATCGATATTGCAAAGCAGCTATTTCACATTAGTCCGCAAAAGGCAAGAGAACAAAAGGAAAAGAAGATCTATTTCTCGATCCTGCCGGTTCCCGGATCTGTGCCGGGCGGAAGCGGTAGGGCGCTTATCACCAGCACGACAGCCGCCACTTATCTCGGACCAAGGAATACCACTAATTTGTCTAGTGCTACCTTTGCGCCATACTGGAATTTCAAAGGCCGTTTTGGCTTGCCTTTACGAACCAGTATCTGGTTGAAAGATAATACCTGGACGATTCAGGGCGACACCCGTTTTCTCGTATATCCACAGTACACGTGGGGGTTGGGTACGAGCCACAATTACGGCCAGCAAGCGCTGATCGACTATAAATATATCCGCTTCTATCAAAGTGCACTCAAGCAGATCAAGCCCTACCTCTTCGCAGGGGTTGGCTACAACATAGATTATCACTTTAATATTAAGAGCGATGACCCTGCGGTAGACTTAAAGCAATATACAGGGTATTCAAATGGAATAAGCGGGAACTCAATTTCTTCTGGAGTAACTTTTAATTTACTGTACGATACCCGTAATAATTCCCTTAATCCGCTTCCCGGTAGTTATGCAAACGTGGTTTACAGAGTTAATCCTACTTTTATTGGAAGTGATAACAACTGGCAGTCTTTGTACGTAGATGTCAGAAAATATATTACTTTAAACCCAGCCAGGCCCAATCAGCAAAACACGATTGCCTTCTGGTCATATTTGTGGACGGTGTTTAACAGCAATGCACCTTACCTTGATTTGCCGAGCATAGGCTGGGACCCTTACAACCGCTCTGGCCGGGGGATTGATCAAAATCGTTACCGGGGTAAAAGTTTGTTATACTTGGAAAGTGAGTACCGCAGGGACATCACCCAAAATGGACTTTTAGGCTTTGTCGTCTTTGCCAACGTGAATACGGTAAGCGGATCCGGCACCCTGCTTACCGCATGGCATCCGGCGGCGGGAGCCGGATTAAGAATTAAATTCAACAAAAGCTCCAATACAAATATCGGCGTTGACTATGGGGTAAGTAAAGGATACAGTTCGGTCATTTTCAATCTTGGTGAAGCATTTTAAGAACGTGGCTCCTGCCATAATTTTATTGAGCCTTAATGAACGGTAATCCCCTGATGTTTGTAAATTGATTGGGTTTGGTTTATTGCTTGCGTTAAGTAACCCGTTTTTTAATAGGGAATTATATCTGTTCCAACATATTAATTCGCCACATTTTAGATGAGATATTTGCTGAAGCATTCTTAAGTTTCTTGGCACAGCTTTTGTCCCCGAATATGAATACAAAAAATCGATTGTATGGAAAACGAAATTATAAATCTCGAAAAAAAGTATTGGGATGCTATGACCCGTCAAGATTACGAAACCGTAAAAAATTTGACAAAGTTTCCGTGTATTGTGGCCGGAAAACAAGGTGTGATGAGCGTTGACGAACCAGGGTTTAAGAAAATGTTTGAGCAGGGAGCTGGCAAAAAGTTAACTGTCAAAAGCATTTCTGATGAGCAGATCCAAAAGGGCGAAGACCATGCCGTGATCGGTTACTTGATCCAATTAGACTACGACGGAAACACAATGAAATGCGTTTGTACTTCAACTTGGGTAAAAGACAGCGGAAATTGGGTATGTGCCATGCACACCGAAAGCGATTTGGAAAAGAAATAGACAAGTTTTAGGCGATCAGGAACGATAGAGCCAAGTAAAGGGGGCAGGATTTTCGCCTATTTATATTTTATTAACCCTTTTATACTAATTTGTTCCCACTATATTCAGCTACCCAACGTAACTCATTGATATCGAACGACTGCTTACTTTTTGTGTAGAGGAAGAGTATGCCATTCAATTTAAAATATTTATAGAAGCATGAAGGGGATTATTTTTGATTTGAACGGTACTATGATAAATGATATGTGGTATCATACGCTGGCATGGGAGGGTATATTGAATGGTGATCTTGGGGGTAGTTTTACCCGTGATGAAGTGAAGCAGAACATGTACGGTAAAAATCACGAATTATTGGTGCGTATGTTTGGGAAAGATCGGTTTACCGCAGAAGAAATGGACCGGTTGTCCTTTGAAAAAGAAAAACGTTACCAAAAGGCTTTTTTACCTGAATTAAAATTACTGCCCGGTTTACCGGAATTTTTAGAGAAGGGTTACCAAAAAGGCATTCCTATGGCTATCGGCTCGGCGGCAATACCTTTTAATATCGATTTTGTACTGGATGGGCTTAACCTGCGCAAATATATTACTGTTGTGGTAAGTGCCGATGATGTGAAGATCAGCAAGCCACATCCCGAAACATTTTTGAAATGTGCTGAACTGTTGGATATCGATCCGGCTGATTGCCTGGTGTTTGAAGATGTGCCAAAGGGTGCCGAGGCCGCGGCTAATGCCGGCATGCAAGCTGTAATATTAACCACCACTCACGAACCCAACGAATTTGCCGGGATGAAAAATGTCCTGCACTTTGCCGAAAATTTCGCGGATGATTATATTATGGGCCTGGTTTAACTTCAGGGCATAATACATTTAATAACTGTTGATTTTACTTATTACCTGGAATAAGATATTTACCTATTTGAACGCGATTTCGTTCCAGCGTATCTCGTTGCGGAACTGGCTTAGTTTAGTGTCCTTATCTATGCGTAAAAACTCTATTCCCGCCATATCGGCAAAATCCTGCAAATGCTCGGCAGTCAGGTTTTGGCTGTAAGCGGTGTGGTGTGCGCCGCCGCCGTATATCCAGGCAGCACAGCCTGTTTTCATATCGGGCAAAGGTTTCCATAGTACCCTTGCCACAGGCAGGTTAGGCATGTCGTGTTCAGGTTCAATGGCCTCAACCTCGTTTATCAACAGGCGGAAACGGTTGCCCATATCAATAATAGACGCGTTAAGCGCCGGGCCGCCGGCTACATTAAATACCAGCCTCGCAGGGTCGGCCTTGCCGCCAATGCCCAGGGGGTGAACTTCTAAACGCGCCTTGCCGTTAGCCAGTGATGCATCAACCTCAAGCATGTGCGAACCTAATACCAGTGAATTGTTCGGATCGAAATGATAGGTGTAATCTTCCATAAAGGCATTTCCGCCCGGCAGGCCGGCACCCATTACTTTAAAGGCACGCACCAGTGCCACTGTTTTCCAGTCGCCTTCGCCGGCAAAGCCATAGCCATCGGCCAGCAGGCGCTGCACGGCAAGCCCCGGCAGTTGTACCATACCGTGGAGGTCCTCAAACGTATCTGTAAAGCCCTTGAAGCTCCCGTCTTCTAAAAATTTCCGTAAGCCAAGCTCAATTTTCGCCGCTTCATATACCGATGCATGTTTTTCGCCGCCTTTAAGCAAACCGGCATCCATGGTATAGGTAGCCTCGTATTCATCGGTCAGGGTATTAATGGCTTCATCGGTAACGTCGTTTATTAAGGCAACCAGGTCGCCTATGCCATAGCTGTTTACGGAGAAACCCAATTGTAATTCTGCTTCAACCTTGTCGCCATCGGTAACTGCCACGTAACGCATATTGTCGCCAAAACGGGCAAATTTGGCGCCCTGCCAGTCGTACCAGCCGGCTGCGGCGCGCGTCCAGGTGCTAATTTGTGCCAGTACTTCCGGGTCCTGCCAATGGCCTACAACAACCTTACGGTTTTTGCGCATACGCGATACCATGAAACCAAACTCCCGGTCGCCGTGCGCGCTTTGGTTAAGGTTCATAAAATCCATGTCGATACTGCTCCACGGAATATCGCGGTTGTATTGGGTGTGCAGGTGCAGTAATGGCTTTTGCAATATGCTTAACCCGCGGATCCACATTTTGGCAGGCGAGAAGGTATGCATCCAGGTAATTACACCAATTACATTTTCGGTGGTGTTAGCTGCCTGCAGGGTGGTAAATATTTCTTCGGGTGTTTTTACCGTTGGTTTGTAAACAATGCATACCGGTATTTCGCCGGTGCTATCAAGCCCGGCAGCAATTTCCTGTGAGTGTTCGGCAACCTTGTTCAGTGTTTCCTCTCCATATAAATGCTGGCTGCCGGTTATAAACCAAACTTCAAATGTTTTTAGATCGATCATAATCTGTAGTTGAAAATATTTTATGTTATTAGCCGGGGGAGTTATTGGCCATAATAAGAATCAGGCCCATGCTTACGTTCAAAATGTTTTTTTATCAGCGCATCCTTAAGGTGCGGTGCCTGTGGGTTAATTTGTTGGGTTAAGTATGCCATTTGCGCCACCGCCTCCAATACAGCACTGTTGTAAACGGCTTTTTCGGCTGTTTTACCCCAGGTGAACGGGGCATGGTTGCCAACCAGCATCATTTCCACCTCTTCGTAGCTCAATCCCTTTTCCTTAAAGCAATTGATGATCTGGAAACCGGTTTCGTATTCGTAATTTCCTAGTATCATGTCATCGCTCATGGGCGGTGCGCAGGGTATATCAACGGTTATATGGTCGGCATGTGTAGTGCCAAATATCGGTATGTCCCGCTGTGCTTGTGCCCATGCTGTAGCATAAGTAGAGTGGGTATGCACAATGCCGTTAATATGTTCCCAGTGCTTATATAATACAGCATGTGTTTTGGTATCTGATGATGGCCTCAGTTCGCCTTCTACGGTATTTCCGTCAAAATCAACGATCACCATTTTTTCGGGCGCTAGGTCCTTATACGGTACGCCACTGGGTTTAATGGCAAATACCCCAAACTCCCGGTCGGCTGCGCTAACATTACCAAAGGTGAATAGTACCAAACCAAGGTTGGGCAGCTGCATATTGCTATCGTATGCGGTTTGTTTTATGTGCTGATACTTGCTCATGCTGATAAAGTATTTGATTGAACAAGGTCTGCCGCTTTAGCAGCTGTTTGCTGGGCGATAAAATCGCCCAGGCCTTTATATTGGTTATACCTGTTTTGGTAAACGGCTTCGTTTTCTTTATTGGGTTGATATTCCACGTCGAAGCCGCGGCCCATGGCCGCCATCGCCTCCTCCACCGTTGGATATATACCCGCCACAACTGCTGCGAACATGGCCGCCCCCAGCGCGCAGGTATGTTTAAACTGGTGTATGCGGATAGGCATGCCCAACACATCAGCCATCATTTGCATAACGAAGGGGGATTTTTTAGCCACACCGCCAATGCCGATGATACCCTTAACCGGGATACCCTCGTCAATAAAGCGTCCGACGATGCTTTTTGCCCCAAAACAGGTGGCCTCCGCCAGCGCGCGGAACATCCGCGGTGCATCGGTACCTAAACTTAAGGCGGTTAAAGCGCCCTTAAGCTGTTGATCCGCATCAGGAGTGCGCCTGCCGTTGAACCAGTCGATAGCCAGTTCATTGGCTGTTTCGATAGGCAGCAAGGCCGCCTGCCTGCTCAATTCAGGGATGATCAGTTCGGCCATTTCTTCTCTAAGTGCTGCGGCTGTCTGTGCATCAATTACTGTTGATTGCGCAAGCAGGTTATTTAACGGCCACGAAAGGATATTTTTAAACCAGGCATAGGTATCGCCAAAAGCAGACTGACCGGCCTCAAGCCCCGCCATACCCGGGATAACTGAGCCGTTTACCTGCCCGCAGATGCCACGTACCAGCTTACCTGCTATATCCTTATTGGGTGCAACCAAAATATCGCAGGTTGAGGTACCCATTACCTTGCTCAGGTGGTAAGGCTCAATTTGCCCGCCTACCGCACCCATGTGCGCGTCGAAAGCACCTACGCCAACTACTACATCTGTCGACAGGCCCAGGCGTGCGGCCCATTCCGGGCTTAAATTGCCGGCGGCAACATCAGAAGTATAGGTGTCTTTAAATAATTTATTGGTGATGCCTTTTAACAGCGGGTCTAATGCCGAAAAGAAACTGTCGGGAGGGAGGCCGCCAAATTCTTCGGCCCATAGTGCTTTGTGCCCGGCCGCGCAGCGGCTGCGCTTTATATTATTTACATCGTTACCGCCTGTTAGCAGGAAAGGTATCCAGTCGCAATGCTCTACCCACGAATGCAGGGCATTGTTTACAGCATCGTCTGTACGTATAATGTGCAGCAGTTTCGCCCAAAACCATTCGGAAGAATAGATGCCGCCGGAATACTGCAGGTAATTGGGACTAAATTTTATGGCATGTTCGTTTATCTCTGCCGCCTCTTTTAGTGCCGTATGGTCTTTCCACAGGATGAACATG
>JBDSIC010000294.1:0-4790 GCA_039918195.1 Mucilaginibacter sp. | reverse complement strand
TACCGCTTCGGGGCGCGACGGGCGGGGCTGCGGATCAGGAAATGAAAAAAGCTCAACCTGGTATTTCCCTGCAATTTCCAGATCGAGCTTGTATGAATCTCTTTCGGCGCGATAAATTTCGCGCACTATGCTTAGACCGAGCACTTCGCAATAAAAATGTTTTGACCTTTGGTAGTCGGAACAAATAATCGCGATATGGTGTACCCCGTTAAGCTTTAGCATGGCTTAGTCGCCTAATATTACGTGCAGTACGTTATCGTGCAGCAGCTTAACATCGGTTACATGGCCAAACAACTCTTCATCTACATTAAAGAAACCGTTACTTACGGTACCTAATAAAGTAAAATCAATTTCGCTGGTGGCCATTAACTCGATAAAGTTGTCCTGTTGTTCAGGCGCAACACTTACCACTATTCTGCCTTGCGCCTCGCCAAACAGGAAAGCGTCCTTGCGGATGGCATTATCGGTAGCTATATCAAAGCCTAAACCGTTTGGCATAGCTGATTCCGCTAACGTTACATATAAACCGCCATCGGCCACGTCATGTACAGATTGTACCAATTTGTGTTTGATCAGCTCTTTTATCACCTGGTGCGTATCATATTCCTTATCCAAGTCGAAATGCGGGGCCGGTGCGGAAAGTATTTTATGCCATGAAGCAAGGTACTGTGATGACGCAATATCGTTTACAGACTCCCCTATCAGGTAGATAAAGTCGCCGGGCTGTTTAAAGTCAAGCGTCATGATGTTATTCAGATCGTCCATTACACCCAGCATACCAATGGTCGGTGTCGGGAAAACCGGGCCTTCATCTGATGATTGGTTGTAGAAACTTACGTTACCGCCGGTTACCGGTGTTTCAAACTTGGTACAGGCCTCGCTCATTCCTTTTATAGCGCCAACAAACTGCCAGTATACTTCCGGAATATATGGGTTACCAAAATTCAAACAATTAGTAATGGCAACAGGTTCGCCGCCGGCACAGGTAATATTACGGGCAGCTTCGGCAACCGCAATGGCACAACCCTTTTGCGGGTCGGCATATACGTAGCGCGAGTTACAGTCAACGGTTATTACAATTGCTTTATCCGTGTCGCGCACAGCTACAACGGCCGCGTCGCTGGGGCGGTTGGTGGTCATGGTTGATACACCTACCATCGAGTCGTACTGGTCGGTTACCCAACGCTTTGAAGCGATGTTAGGGTGACCTATCAAATGTTCAGCTACCGCAATTAAATCTGCAGGCTCGGTAACATCTTCTATTTTAAATTTTTGGTTCTCGGCATAATAAGCCGGTTCGCGGTACTCGCGCTCGTATACAGGGGCGCCGCCGCCTAATACCAAATCATCGGCAGGTACGTCAGCTACCAGTTCGCCGTTCATATAGTAATGCAGTCGCTTGGTATCAGTCACTTCACCAATAATGGCGCAGTTCAGATCCCATTTATCAAATACATCCTCCACATCTTTTTCGCGGCCTTTTTCAACTACGATCAGCATCCGCTCCTGCGACTCCGACAGTAATATCTCGAAAGGCTTCATATTATCCTGGCGCGTTGGTACTTTATCCAGGTCGATGCGCATACCATGCTCGCCTTTTGCCGACATTTCGGAATTAGAGCAGATAATACCTGCCGCGCCCATATCCTGCATACCGATAACAGCACCGGTTTTTATTACTTCTAAGGTAGCTTCAAGCAATAGTTTTTCCTGGAAGGGGTCGCCTACCTGTACTGCAGGCAGATCATTTACCGAATCTTCGGTGATATCTTTTGACGCGAATGCCGCGCCGTGTATACCATCCTTACCTGTTGCCGAACCTACTATGTAAACCGGGTTACCCACGCCATAAGAAGTAGCCGAAACCGTTTCACCTGCTTTTACAATACCTGCCGAGAAAGCATTTACCAGCGGGTTGATATTGTAGCACTCATCAAAAAACAATTCGCCGCCAACGGTTGGTATGCCAAAGGCGTTGCCGTAATGGCTGATACCTTTTACCACGCCTTTTATCAGCCACTTAGTTTTATCTAAACTAATATCGCCAAACCGCAGCGAGTTTAGCTGCGCGATAGGCCGCGCGCCCATGGTGAATATATCGCGGTTGATACCACCTACACCGGTGGCTGCGCCCTGGTAAGGTTCTAATGCCGACGGGTGGTTGTGTGATTCTATTTTAAAGGCGCAGCCTATGCCGTCACCCAGGTCAACAAGGCCGGCATTTTCCTCTCCTGCTTTGGCCAGCATACGCGGACCGTCTTTAGGCAGGGTTTTAAGCCAGGTGATTGAGTTTTTATAAGAGCAGTGTTCGCTCCACATTACCGAGAAGATAGACAGTTCGGTAAAGTTGGGCACACGGCCCAGTATTTCTTTTATTCGTTCAAATTCTTCGGGACGCAGGCCAAGGTCTTTGGCGGTTGCAACGGTGGTTAACTCCTGGTTCTCCAATGTATATCTGTTTATTTTGAAAGGATGCGCAAAAATAGGAAAATCAGCCGAAAGCTGAAAGATGAATATGCAGATATGTGGATGTGAGAATGTCTATCCAAAGTGGCGCGTTGCAGGTAAGGTGCGCCACCTGCGCACTGTCAAAATAATGGCACAAATTCTATCTTCAGATAGGTAAATTTATTCACCTGAAACTATTTCGCCAACAAGGAATCTACTATTGAAGACACCTTCTCTTCAAAATCTTTATCATATCCAACAAACACACTGGCAATCTTCCCTTCTTTATCAATAAAATAAAAAGTAGGGAAACTTTTGACATTATATTGATCAACCACAGCTGCTGTGTTAATATATATAGGGTATTTTATATTATATCTGTTTGTAAACCTGTTAACCGACTCCTTGCCATCCCGTTCCGTCAAACTTATTATCTCAAAGTTTTGACCCTTATATTTTTCGTGAAACTTATTGAGCGGCTTTAATGAAAGCATACAACCATAGCAGCCTACAAAGAAAAAATCGAGCATTATTACTTTACCCTTTAGTTGCGTCAACGAAGTTTTTTTACCTTCGGAAGTATTTAATGTCCAAGCAGGGGCAACAGTGCCAATCGGTAATAAATCTGGCATCTCATCCTGCGCAATCGGGGTATGAAATCCCTTTGGGATGGTCTTTAATGCTAGGTTAACACCAGGCTGGTTAAATTCATAGTCAGAATAGCTGGTTTCAGAATAATAGGTACTTACACCATTTCCAAAAGTTGTATTTCTTGATGCGATAGTTATGCGATCAGGCAAACCTGAAAGTTTACTGATGTATAAATGAGCAAGGGTGTAGTTACGCTCATTATTAATTACAGTGTCGTAAACATTAACAATTAAGTGATTGCTGGCAATGCCGTTTATAGTTGTATCGGCGGCCGGCAATATTTTGCGTGCTCTTTTCTCCAGACGATCTTTCATCCATTTCAGGTGGCCATGCAACGTTTTCTCTCTATCATAAACTCCCTTATCTGCCGCACTTCATAAGTACTGTCTGTAGGTCGCATATATACCAGTTTTTGCCCATCATACCACTCTGTAAAAACATCCTTACCCGCTGTAGCTTCAACATTAAATAGGTACCCGAAATTTTTGTCGGGCGGCATCTTTTCAAATAATGCATGCTCCGTTTTTATCACAGTGTCGTCAACTAGCAACTCCTTCTCGATATTAACAGATCGATAGCTGAAGTTTTTATAGCTCTCTATTTTATTAATTGTTTGTTGAATTGACGATGTCTGTGCGCTCGAATCTGTGCTTGATATAATAAATGCGATGGATATTGATAACCTGAAAAAAGAATTGACTGAAAAAGGCATAGTACGTTGTTTAAGGATGAAGTGCTTTCTATAAAAATAGGCAGCAATCTTGTTTTCAGGTAACCTTTAACTTTTTTTAACAGATATAGTTACAAAAAAGCGGCAGCTTTTTCAAGCCGCCGCCATCAAACTACTATATTAAAACAAATTTTAGAACAAGGCGCCTTACTTTACTCAGGTGCCCTGAAATTAATAGGGATGGTATATTTAACACGAACAGGCCTGCCATTCTGTATGCCGGGTTTCCAGGCGGGTGCCATTTTTAAAACCCGCAGTGCTTCTTCATCAAAGCCAAAACCCGCACCACGTTCTACTTTAATATCAGTAAGGCGGCCATCTTTTTCAATGATGAAGCTTAGAAATACCCTGCCGTTTAGCCCACGGTCTTCGGCAGCAGCGGGGTAACGTAAATGTTTTTGCAAAAATTTACTCCATGCTTCTTTACCTCCAACAGGTTCAGGTAGCACTTCCACTGCATTAAAATCAATAGTGCTTTCAATACCATTGCCCGGTGTGCTTACTATACTTGTTCCCTTTGGATCTGTACCGTCGCCGGGATTCGCATTATCGCCCTTGTTTGGACCGTCAGTATTAGCGGGACCGACGGCACCATCTATTTTATCATTTATAGGCGGGTCGGTTGGTTGCTCTGCGGCAACTACGTGGGTTGGGATAGCTGTGGTTTTTACTTTTTCAGCTGCCATTGCTGAAGAATGTGTCGGCTCTGTTTTTGCTGGAGGGGTTACAACTTTAGGCGGGACAACTACTTTATCATCTAAAATATTAACAACATATTCCTTAGTTTGAGGAACAACTGTTTCAACAACGGGCTTTGCAAGAATAGTAATCGCAGCTACCGCTGCCCCTACGCCCAAAAACGTTATGCCCATTGATTTGAGCATGGTTGATGCGTAAGTTTGCCTTAGCTCGTAAGCGCCATAAGTTTTGTTGCGGTTACTAAATACAAGATCAAGCCACT
>JBDSIC010000293.1:0-4764 GCA_039918195.1 Mucilaginibacter sp. | reverse complement strand
TCGCCGGGAGGCGAGCGACTGTATATTTTTGAATTTTTTACCTGTTGCTCTTCATCACCCTAACCAACTGCCTGTGCCTGCGGGCGGCATAATAATCATTGGTTACCAGTATGGCGTGTATAACACCGGGTATCCAAAAGCAAATAGTAAGGATGATGCTTAATATGAACGCGCCAATACGGCCTGTGGTAAAAACGGCTAAAGGGGGCAACAGGATGCAAAGGAAATAGCGCATGGTGCAATTTATTATACCTATAGGATTGTAGTTTTACAGGAATGTTACAGGCAGGGTATAAAATACTGTAGATCAACGCACGTCTTTTCGGCATAAATAATACATTTGCCAAATGTTTCACGAGGAAAGTTACGACCGCCATGGCGATTGGTATAATCAGCGGTTCCCAACGGAAGAGTCGAAGCTGGCTGTTTACCGTAAAAGGGCAACTGAAGGCGGTAAAAGTATCAACGACTGGCTGCAGCAAATATTTTTTTCGTGCCTTGCCCCGTTGCTTAAAGGACAGGATAAACGCTGGCTTACTATTGGTGATGCCTATGGTTTCGATGCGCAGTACCTTTTATCAAAAGGAGGCACAGCCGTAGCTACAGATCTGAATACCGATTTTTTACAACTGGCCCAGCGCGAAGGCATCATAAAGGAGTATGCTGCGGTGAATGCTGAGAAAATGGAATACCCCGACAATTCATTTGATTATATATTGTGTAAAGAGTCGTACCATCATTTTCCCCGGCCTTATGCCGCTTTGTACGAAATGATACGTGTTGCCAAAAAAGGCATTGTTATTATCGAGCCGCAGGACCCGGTATCAAAAATGCCGGCATTGTTATTTGTAACCAATGTCCTGTCATCAAGCGCAAGGCTGCTTAAAAAAGCGTGGAAAAACCGTTTCTCGTACGAGCCGGTGGGCAATTTTGTATATAAGGTATCCGAGCGCGAGTTCGAAAAATTTGCAGCGGGGCTTAACCTGCCTATGGTAGCCTTTAAGCATATCAATCCCAATTTTTATTTTGCGGGAATAGATAACTTGCCTGCCGAAAAAAGTAATAAAATCTTTCAGTCCATCAGCAGGAAAAAAAGGTTTTTGGATATGCTGGTAAAGCTTAAAATAATACCCGGCCAGGTATTGGCTACCATTGTATTTAAACAACTTCCCGAAAGCCATGTATTAGAAGCGTTGAAAAATGACGGCTATAAACTGCTCAACATACCGGCAAACCCCTACCTTAAGTAAATCGGTTCCACATAAAAACAAAAGAGCGCTTTGCATTATGCAAGGCGCTCTTTTGTTTTTTGTAGTTGTAGTAATATTTACAGCGTACGTTTTGCAGTAATAGTACCGTGGTTATCCTCGCCTTTGTAGGTGCCTGTAAGGGCATCGCCGGCTATGGTCATGGTAACAGTAGTTTGGGGGCCGCAATCGCAGGTAAGCGTGTTCCCGCTGATGCTGCCCAAAGCGCCGCCTATTTCGCCGGATGAATTGTCTTTTGATAAGGCAAACCAACTATTTGTTTTACCCGAGGTTACCACGTTTAAAGCCGAACCCTGTACATTTCCGTTGTCTTTTTTACCCGCCGTAGTGCCTTCGTAGCATTTTACCAGGTTGTCCGAAGTTTCTTTGATGACAAAAAAAGCAACAGTAGGGTGACCGGGGATGCTGTAATCAGAAGTTTCGGGTTCGCTGCCATTGGCATTCACACTAAATGTAAAAGAAAATGTTTGGCCACCGTTGGTGCCTGTAAATTCGCCCTCGAAGGCCTCGCCGGCAACTATTGGTGTTGATGATGCCAGTTCGATAGTGGTACCATCTAATACTAATGTTGAATTGGTGGTTGCTCCGCTGTTTTGAACATTGATAGTTAATACACCTGTAGAGCCTACCACCACACCTTTGTAAATACCTTTACTGATGGTGTTGTTAGCGGCTAATGCATCCGGTGTTGTTTTACAGGCAGCGCACGTGTAGGTCGGCTCGGTTTTTTTATCCTTTTTACAGCCGGCCGTAAACAACGTTACAGCGAAAAGTAACAGGATAGCGATGTTTTTTAGTTGGTAATTTTTCATGATCTAAAGTTTTAAGCGTTATTGCTGCTCAAACCTACCCATGCCGCGGCTGCGGGTCAATTACACTTTAGTTGTATTCTTTGTGACGAGGCGGTTGGTAGCATAGACGTAAACTTGGCTATCCGAAGTTTGTAACTTCGGGTGACTATGTATGTAGTCTCAGACTACATACATAATAGTTCGTAGACGGAGTCTACGAACAGCAGGGGACAAATTCTACGAACAGCAGCGTGTTAAAAAGTGGTGCGGTGCAGGCAGGGTGCACCACCCGCACCACCCCGCACCACTGTCATAAATTTGGCAATACAACTGGCTGGTGCCATCAAGCTTGGTTATACGAAGTTTTACGAATAGCAGAGAGCCGTAAACTTCAGTTCCCGCCTTTCAATACCTTATTCAAGGCATCCGTGCGCGAGCTCACCTGTAGTTTTTCGTAAATATTGTGGATATGCTTACGTACGGTTTCAACGCTGATAAACAGGAACCCGGCTATCTCTTTGTAACGGTAGCCTTTAGACAGGTATTGCAGTATTTCCTGCTCCCTAACCGAAAGTTTTTCCAGTTCGGTATTTACTTTTTTGTCGTTCCCGCCCTGGAAATGGGCTACCACTTTACGTGCTATCTGGCTGCTCATGGGCGCGCCGCCATTAAAAACATCAGTAATGGCCTCCAATATTTTAACAGGCGACGATGACTTGGTAATATACCCGGCAGCGCCGGCCTTTAAAGCATCAAATATAGTTTCGGTATCCTCTATCGAAGTACACATCACAAACCGCGTATCCGGGCACAGCGTTTTTAACTGGCTGACACAGGCAATGCCCGATTGCCCCGGCAGGTGAATATCTACTAAGGCAACATCAGCATTTAACACGGGTATGCCGTTTATGGCATCTTCGGCATTTTCAAATTCGGCAATACAGCTAAAGCCCGCGCTGCCCTTTATCAGCACGGTTAGCATATCCCGCAACTCCTGCTGATCTTCGATAACCACTACGTTGATTGACATTTGATAAAATTATTAATAGTAGCCTAACCAATCAATTACACTTAAGTAGTACTTGTTAAAACCGGCTTTGTATCAGGCCAGCAAAATTTTTGTTTCGATAGTGGTTCCGCTACCCAAAACCGAGGTGATATTCAGATCGCCGCCTATCGACCGCATACGCTGCTGCATATTGCGCAGGCCGTTGCCCGGCCGTTTCAGCCCCTCCATATCAAAACCTTTCCCGGTATCGGTAATGGTCACACTCAGCATTTCATCTTTATAACTCAGGGTGATAAATATTTTATCGCAACCGGCATGTTTTATACAATTATGCAGGGCTTCTTTTATAGTCAGGAAGATGTTGCGCTGCGCCTGCTGCGGTATCTTTATTTGGGGCACCTCATCCTGTATATCAAATTCGGTTTGTACAGTTAAGCCCTCTACATAGTCCGAGCAATACTCCCGTATGCGGGCTACCAGGTTATCCAGCGTGGCGTTCTCGGGGTTTAATATCCAGATCAGGTCGCGCATGTTATCTATCAAGTCCTTTGATATCTGGGCGATGTTCTGTATCTCGTTCCTTATCGCCTCGCCGGAGGATATGCGCTGGTTAGCCAAACCTGCTATCAGGGTGATCTTCGACAGCCCCGAACCTATATCGTCGTGGATATCTTTTGCAATGCGGCTGCGCTCCTTATCCTCGGTTTCAGCAATCGCTTTTTCCTGTCTTAGCCTTTGCCTTATAACTTGCTTATGATAAAATAAATACCCCAATGCCACCAGCGATATCATGATGAACGTGATGGTAAATATCTGGTAGTTCTTTTTATCAATAAGCAGTTGCTGTTTCAGGCTATTCAGCGAACTGATCTGCTGATCTTGTTTTAGTAAGGTTATCTGGCGTTCTTTTTTTTCGGTTTCGTATTGCGTTTGCATTTCGGCCAGCTGGTTTGATCGTTCCAGGTTAATGTACTCGCTGTTTACTTTTAAATATTTGTCCTTGTACTCGTAGGCTTTTTTAAAGTTGCCCAGCCCTGCGTAATCCTCAGCAATACTGCCCAGCGCTTCCACCACAATATTGGTAGCATCAATAGATTGGGCAATGGCTAAGCCCCTCTGGTTAAAATCAAGCGCCTTATTATAATCATGCATTAGTGCATGCAGGTTACCTATATTGGTGAGGTTGGCAGCCACAAAAAATTTGTCGCCCAATTTTTCTGAATAGGCCAGCGAACGGTTGTAGTAGTCAATAGCTTCGGGAAACTGCTTCAGGAATTTATAGACGATACCAATATTATTTAAGGTGAGCGCGATGCGGTCTTCTTTACCCAATTTTTGATAGATGACCAGCGCTTTTTTGTAAACTACCAGCGCCTTGGGGTAATTCAACTGCTGCTCGTACACCACGCCCTGGTTATTATAACAATCGGCCAGTAGCGATCCATCCTTTATCTCCAGCGCGAGGTGTTCGGCTCGGTCATAATAAGCCAGCGCTTGTGTAAAGTTTTTTTGTTCTTCGTACAGGGCGCCTATGTTTTTTAAGATCTTTCCGCTGCGCTGCTTATCGCCTGCGGCTTCGGCAATTTTTATGGCCAGCTGGTAGTATTTTAATGATTCGACAGGCTTACCCAACTGGGAGTGTATTTTGCCAAGACTGTTATAAATAATGGTTTCTACGGCCTGTTCTTTTTTGTTT
>JBDSIC010000292.1:0-2834 GCA_039918195.1 Mucilaginibacter sp. | reverse complement strand
TTATGAAAAAGTTAAAATTAAAACTGGAGGGCAAGGAAATGCTTTCCAAAGAGCAATTGAGAGAAATTAAGGGAGGCTATGGCTGTAATGTTTCTGTTGATTGTAGTGACCAAGGTTATTATTTTGTATGTTGAGATTGGACGTGCCCCGGTGGAACATTTCAATGGTGCGACCCCGTACCTGGGTATTATTGCTCAATTCACCCGTAGTTCTAATTTAGCTACATTTTTCCTGCCGATAAAATTTTGTTATAAATCGCCAGTAAGCTAAGACAAAGCCGTCGTTAAAAACGGCGGTTTTAATTCACATTTATGCTTTTTACTCTATTTCGCTATATAAAACAGATTGCCGCAAATGATTAAACATCGCTTAATAATATCGATATTTTTTTTGTTGTTGGTTTTCTGTGCCAAGGCCCAGCTTGTTACAGACCAGCATTTGGCAGGCAGCGTAACCGCGCTATCTGTACTGCGAGCGCATAAGCCAATAGAAAAGCTTTACCTGCAAACAGACAAATCCTATTACGCGCAAGGCGATACGCTGCGCTTTAAGGCCTATTTATTGAATGCCGACTATCTTACAGCATCCGGGCGCAGCGGCTTATTGTATGTAGAGCTGGATGACGCTATGGGTAAACCCGCAAAACGCATTATGATACCTGTAGAGAACGGGCTAACATGGGGAGACTTAGTGCTGGATAGCGTAGCGGTACCACGTGGCAACTACACATTAAGGGCCTACACGAATTGGATGCGCAATTTTGGCGAAGATTTTATCTTTAAAAAAAGCATCAGCGTATTATCAGCCAATAACCCCGTACTGATCAACGCTGCTTTTAAACAGGTAGAAAATACTGTAGAAGCAGAACTATTGTTCAATAACCTGAATGGGCGGATACAGGCATTTAGGGATGTGGAACTGAAAGTGATGAACGGAAAGAAAAACCTATCTAAAAATAAGCTGACCACCGGTGTCGACGGCAAGATCAAGTTTAATTTCACCATTCCAAACGACGCTATAAAGCCTTCAATAAATATAATTGCCCAGCTGTCAGGAAGCGCTGAATTGACTGTCCCCGTAAAAATTAACCGCCCGGAAGAAACAGATGTGCAGTTTTTACCCGAAGGAAGTAACATGGTAGCGGGTATTACAGGTAGGGTGGGCATAAAAGCACTATCGGCAGACGGTAAAGGAACAAACATTACCGGTAAGCTGTTTAACCATAACAACGAAGTAGTGGCAAGTTTCCATACCACCCACGCAGGTATGGGCAGTTTTATATTTACGCCCAAAGCAGGTGAAGTTTACACCGCCCGGATGGATGGCGTAACCAAGCCATACCTCCTGCCGCCGGTTAAGCTCACAGGTACATCAATAACTGTAAAAAATAGCAATGCCGACTCGTTACAAATAACCCTGAGCGCAAATGCGGGCGCAAGCGGCACCTACTACCTGATAGGGCAATCGCGGGGTATAGTTTGTTATGCGCAGCCTGTTACTCTCGCTGCCGAGGATAACATCGTTATCAAAACCGTAGCCACAGACCAGTTCCCAACCGGTATAGCCCGGTTTAGCTTGCTGAGCAGCAGCTACCAGCCGTTGAACGAGCGCATCGTATTTATTAATCATCATGATGAACTGCGCGTTAAGCACATAACGGATAAACCAGTTTACACCCTGCGCGACAGCATTGCCGTGCATGTTTTGGTAACCGATAAAGAAGGTAAGCCTGTACAAGGCAGTTTCTCAGTAGCCGTTACCGACAACAGCCAGGTAAAGGTGGATAGTTTGGGCAGCAATATCCTTAACAACCTGCTTTTAACCTCAGACCTTAAAGGAGAGATCGAAGCCCCCGGTTACTACTTTCAAAACAACAAAGAAGCCGAACTGGATAACCTGATGCTAACCCAGGGTTGGGTGGGTTATGATTGGAACGAAGTGTTTCATCCTAAACTGCCCTTTGCTTATCAACCTCAGCCGGAGTTTACCATATCCGGAAAAGTTACCAATGGCTTTGGCAAGCCGGTTGGCAAATCAAATGTAGTTTTGCTTGCCAATAATCCTTTAACTGTAAAAGACACCCTGACTGACAGCGACGGACGTTTTGTTTTTAAGGGGCTGCTACCCGTAGACACTGCTATTTTTAAATTACAGGCACGCAATAAAAACGGCAAGGAGCACAATGTAAATATAGATATGGACGAGGTGAAGTATCCGGTTTTTAACCCATCACCATTAACCATGCCCTGGTACCTGAACACCGACAGTACACGGTTAAACAATGCGAAACTAAAAACAGAGCAGGCAAAAGCGATTTCGCTTTACAAGGGCGAGGGTTATATGCTTAACGAGGTTAACATTGTATCGAAAAAAGTGATAAAGGGATCAAAAAATCTGAATGGCCCGGGTGGGGCAGACCTGATCATTGACGAGGAAGAATTGATAAAGGCTGATAAAACGACTTTATACAATCTGCTTTAGCAAAAAATAGTTGGATTGATGGAGTATGGATATTGGAGACCCACTCTTGAAAGGAAGGAGAGGCCTAAACCCATGAGCTGGCTTTTATATGAAAAGAAGCTAAATTTTGTGTTTGACGGAATTGATCTGGAATGTTTTTACCCAAACCAAAGTTACAAAGACCGCTATTTTACCATTAAAAGCTACCTGGATTATTTTAAAGCAGAAGATATTACAGGGATAGAATTAATGTATAACCAGCGGTATAACTCAAGTTATGGAATAAAGCTTTTGCCCGTTCCTTTTGGATCCCCTCCACGATATGACGCATATGCCTGGATAGAGATAACTACCTGCTCCAAGCAGGGGCCGTT
>JBDSIC010000291.1:0-5055 GCA_039918195.1 Mucilaginibacter sp. | reverse complement strand
CTGGCCGAAAAAGACCAAACAAAATGGCATGCTCCCGGTCTGTTCGATAAAATTACCGGCGAGATTAAAAGATCAGTATCCGACAAACCACAACCACCGAAATATCAGGATGTATTTGGACATACATTGGTAGAACTTGCTGAGGCCAATAAAAAAATTGTAGGAATCACTCCTGCCATGCCTTCTGGTTCATCCATGAATATCATGATGAAAGCGATGCCAACCCGTGCATTCGACGTAGGTATTGCAGAACAACATGCCGTAACTTTCTCAGCCGGCCTAGCTACTCAAGGACTTGTTCCTTTTTGTAACATCTACTCCAGCTTTATGCAAAGGGCATACGACCAGGTCATTCATGATGTAGCCCTGCAAAAGCTTAACGTGGTGTTTTGCCTTGACCGCGCCGGCCTTGCCGGTGCCGATGGCCCTACGCATCACGGCGCTTACGACCTGGCCTACATGCGCTGCATCCCCAACATGGTAGTTTCGGCACCTATGAACGAGGAAGAACTGCGTAACCTGATGTTTACCGCGCAGCAGGAGGACATGGGTCCGTTTGTTATACGCTACCCCCGGGGCAACGGGGTTATGATTGACTGGCAACGCCCTATGAAGGCCATACCAGTAGGAAAAGGCCGCATGGTTTGCGATGGCGAAGATATTGCCATACTTACCATTGGCGCTATAGGCAACGAGGCTACCAAAGCCATAGAACTATTAAACACCGAAGGCTACTACCCCGCGCATTACGACCTGCGGTTTGTAAAACCTTTGGACGAGGTAATGCTGCACAATGTATTTCAAAAATTTAATAAAGTAATTACTGTTGAGGATGGATGCCTTGAAGGCGGTATGGGCAGTGCCATACTTGAATTTATGGCCGATAACAACTACAGTGCTTCGGTTAAACGCCTTGGCATACCCGATGCCATTATTGAGCACGGCGAACAGCCCGAGCTATGGGCCGAATGCGGCTATGATGCCGCGGCGATAACCCAGCAGGTAAAACAAATGGGACTGAAGAAAAGTACGCATACGATAGCGTCTTAACCTCACATGCTAAGTGAAATATCCTTTGAGATCCCGAAACAAGTTCAGGATGACGGTAATAATTTTAACAAAAAGGGAGCGATTTTAAATTGCTCCCTTTTTTGTTGATATTGTATTTTTAATGCGATCTAAAACTGCTTATATCCGAGTAAAGGCTGCGGAACGAGCTGCGTATACCAAAGGTGAGCATGGCTGTTTTGTCGTTAAATACGCTGTTCTTCTCATTCCTTAAAATGCCGCCCACTTCAATGCGCAGATTATATTTGGGATTTAAGAGGTAGGCTACCTTACCTTCTAAAAATACCATATCAGTGGTTAGGCCCTGGCCTATAAAGTTGCCGAGGGTTTTGGCAGGCGTACGGTAATTCTGGAAAATATCTTTACCAAAATTCAAGCCGTCCCTGTCAAGCCCGTAACGGCCGTAATCAACCTCTCCCGAAAAATCAAACCGGCCGCACGAATAGTTAAGCAAAGCCACCACCTCGTTAAAATTAGCTCCCCAGGGATGCGCAAGCGGCTCGGAGTTGTTTGAATAATTGGTACCCGAATTAGGCACAATAACACCCGAATGAAGTTCAGGGTAACGTTCTGAATAGGTATATGGGGTTACCTGGTTAGCTTCTAACAGGTAATTAAGGCTAGTAACACCAAACAAGTTGGCACCTTTTATACCCAGTTGCACACCATATTTATTACGTGAGCTGCCTTTGCCTGCAAAAAAATTCTTGGCTTCAAATTCATCCAGGGAAAACTGGCCGTATACTGTTAAACCATTACTCACTTTATACTTACTGGTAAAGCCTATCAGCACGTTATCCGGCGAACCGCTTGAAGCCTCAATTGGCCTGCTAAATATAATGGGATTGATATAAGAAAAATCAAATCCGCGTTTGTGCCCTTCGTCGTCCTCATTGGCCCATATGATGGATTCAAAGAAACCAAACGAAAGGCGATTGTTCACATTCCAGTCCAGGTAATGGAATAATCCCCATTTTCTGCGGTTATCTTTATAACCATTAATTAACGGGTTAGCAGGATCGCTCATGTTGGTCCACATGGCCATATATCTTACATTACCCAGGGTACCTGTAAGCCTGAAAAAGTTTGAAGGCGATGAATAATCAGATAGCAACACCGAGCGGTAACCGTCGCCTATAAAAGTTTTATCGCGCCCTGCCGAAATATTAAGGTATTTAACCGGCGTGTAAGATGCGACTGCTGTAATGTAATCCCACTCTTTTGTGCCCGCGCCGTTACTCCTGTCATATCCCTGCCCGGGAATAATGCCAACCTGGTTTACGTAGGTATCCAAATAGTATGGAAAAAGCGCCTTGTTATAAAAACCGCTAATATAGTAAGCAAATTTAGAACCTACTGTTCCGCCTAATTGCAGTCCGTAACTGGTAAGGTGAGTAGTTCTTTTGTCCGAGCTAAAATCCCTGCCGATGGTAAAATCAGGCAAAAGATCAGCATAAAACGTACTGCCGGATGACCGCACATCAATTAAATGCTCGCTAAACAGTTTGCGGTGGCCCCAGCTATGCGTGGCAGAATCAACACCATAATTCATCAAAGAATCGTAAGTGCGCTGCAGGAGCGAATCAATGATGAACGGACGCAAGGCGGTATGTATACGCGTATCGGTTGAGTATAATTCCGCGTTAAGTTTTTGGTAGAACTGGTACGAATAAGGCTGGTATACTGATTGCGCCTTCGTGACAATTACCGCCGAAAACAACAGGACCGTAGTGGTAAATATTTTCTTCATGAACCGAAATTTGATCATATATCCTTATTCAAAGTAATTTAATGTTTTAAACCCGCCTTTTTGCAGGTAATCGTCTTTTTTAACCAGGTGCAGATCCGAGTGCACCATTTCGGTAACCAGGGCCTGCAGGTCATATTTAGGTATCCAGCCCAGCTTTTCGCGGGCTTTGCTTGCATCACCAATCAGCAGGTCAACTTCGGTCGGCCTGTAATATTTAGGATCT
Source organism: Mucilaginibacter sp. (assembly GCA_039918195.1). GTDB lineage: Bacteria > Bacteroidota > Bacteroidia > Sphingobacteriales > Sphingobacteriaceae > Mucilaginibacter. The sequence goes on along the minus strand of JBDSIC010000291.1, from coordinate 2,014 downwards.
ACCTTTACTACGGTTTGCCCAAACCTAAGCGCATCGGCATTTAAGCCGAGTTCGTCAAGCCTGCTTTGATCCATATCTATGATAACACCTTTTTCAAAGGCATCCTTCCCACTAAATTCTATATCGATTCCCAACTCCCCAAAAGCCATTTTGATGAACTCACGCACGGTAGTAGTCACGCCGGTGGCTATTACAAAGTCCTCAGCAACATCCTGCTGCAGCATCAGGTACATGGCTTCCACGTAATCCTTAGCATGCCCCCAATCGCGCTGCGCCGACAGGTTGCCCATATACAAGTAGTTTTGCAGGCCAAGGGCTATTTTGGCCGCGCCGCGGGTTATTTTACGGGTAACAAATGTTTCGCCGCGCACCGGGCTTTCGTGGTTAAACAGTATGCCGTTGCATGCATACATACCATAGGCCTCACGGTAGTTTACGGTTATCCAGTAACCATACATTTTAGCCACCGCATAGGGCGATCTCGGGTAAAAAGGCGTGGTTTCGCTTTGCGGTACGGCCTGCACTAAGCCATACAACTCAGATGTTGATGCCTGGTATACGCGTGTTTTTTTGGTGAGGTCCAGCAAGCGCACAGCTTCCAGTATCCTCAGTACGCCTACCCCATCGGCATTGGCCGTATATTCGGGTGTGTCAAAGCTTACTTTTACATGACTTTGGGCGGCAAGGTTATATATCTCGTCGGGCTGCACTTCCTGTATAATGCGGATAAGGTTGGTAGAGTCGGTAAGGTCGCCGTAATGGAGTTTAAATTTTACCCCCTGCTCATGCGGATCGTGGTACAGGTGGTCTATCCGGTCGGTATTAAATAATGATGAGCGCCTTTTTACACCGTGGACCATATAACCCTTTTTCAGCAAAAATTCTGCTAAATAAGCGCCATCCTGGCCGGTAATACCTGTAACTAAAGCCGTTTTCATCAATAAAATATACGGAATGCCTTATTAATTACAATATTATCCATTTTAATTGTAAAACAGGCATAAGAGTGGGAGTTGTTGGAAGGTTGCTGGAAAGTTGTTGGAAAGTTGTTGGAAAAGTTGTTGGAAGGTTGGAAAGTTGGAAAGTTGTAATGTTGTTGTTTTAGCCGTCTGATTTGTTAAGCATGGGGTATATATAACCACCTCTCCGTTACAGGTGACTTTACCTGCTTAGTTCCTGGTTTGTTTAAATACGGGTGAAGAAAGAGTGGACGGTGATTTTTAAAGATAAAGGATATGTTTCACTGACCCACCTGTTAAAGTGTGAAGATATTATGAGCAGACAAACGGTGGAATTTTCTTAACCGGCGCCAATACAAAAACTTTACAACTTTTCAACCTTCAAACTTTTACAACAAATTATATCCCCGCCACAGCTTCTTCCAGCTCACCATACCAGGTTTCGCCGTATTTGCGGATGAGGGGGCCTTTTAAAAATTCGTGTACACGCACCTTGTTTTCGTCGCCGAAAGAGCAGGCGGGGCTGCAAATGCTCCAGCGATCGTAATGCAGCACATCAAATTCGGGGTAAGCGGTTATGCGGATGGGGTATAAATGGCAGGATATAGGTTTTTTCCAGTCGATATCGCCATGTTCCCAGGCTTTTTCAATGGCGCATTTGGTAATGCCGTTTTCCCATATCACGTAAGCACATTCTTTATTGGTATCAACGCAGGGGGTGGTATAATCACCTTCAAAATCGGTTACATGAGTACCCTCCTGCTCAACGGTAGCAATACCTTTGGCCGTCATGTAGGGTTTTACTTTAGGATATATCTCATCCAGTATGGCCAGTTCGTTATGGTTAAGCGGCGCACCCGAATCACCTTCCAGGCAGCACGCGCCCTTGCATTTATTTAAATTGCACAAAAAGTTTTCTGTAACCACATCTTCGTGCACCAGCACACTGCCAACTTCAATCATTATAAATCTTACTTTTTCAGCGGGTTTAACGGGTACTTAAGGCCTTTGGCGGCGGTTAGGTCCATCGTTAAACTTCCTACTATTACTTCCAC
>JBDSIC010000290.1:0-7213 GCA_039918195.1 Mucilaginibacter sp. | reverse complement strand
TTGCAAAATTTAACCAGGTTTGTCAGGGCTGTGCGGTCGCCGTACCAATCGCCGCCGCCATTATATTTTAAGCGAGCCAGCTTGTAGGTTGGCGCGTTAAAACTGCTTGCTATAAATAACAGCAATAGGCCAATAATATATATAATTGGCTTTCTCATCTACCTGTTTAAAAAATTAACTTCAAAACAGGCCTCCAGCGCGGCAGTTTCGGTACGTAAGCGGCTTCCGCCTAAAGTGATGGGTTGGTAGCCGGCTGTTGAAGCCTGCCCTACTTCGCTGTCGCTAAAATCGCCTTCAGGGCCAATCATAATGCAATACCTGCCATTGGCTGTAAGGTGCGACTTCAGGTCTGTTTTTTCGCCATCCGTGCAATGGGCTATAAATTTTTGGCCGTCAAAGTTTTTTGCTAAAAACTTATCGAACATAATAGTTTCATTTAAAACCGGGTGGTAGGCTTTTAACGATTGCTTTATGGCAGCGGTAATAATGCGGTTAAGGCGGTCAACTTTAGCTTCCTTACGCTCGGATCGCTGGCAAATGATCAGTGTAACTTCATCAATACCTATTTCGGTGGCCTTTTCTAAAAACCACTCCAGCCGCTCGATATTTTTTGTTGGCGCTATCGCGATTTGCAGGTAATGGTTACGCTTACTATACTCCTGTGTTACCGATATAATATCCAGTATGGTTCTTTTTGGGTGGGCATCTTTTATACGGGCAATGTATAACCCGCCCTTGCCATCAATCAGGCTCACCTCGTCACCTACAGTAAGGCGCAGCACACGTATACAGTGCTTACTTTCTTCTTCATTCAGAAAATAGTGGGGTAATGCAGGGTCAATATCCGGTGTATAGAAAAGGTGCATAGCTGCAAATTAATGCAAATCTACGGTATCCTCGTCATTCAGCAGCAATTCCAGCTTAACCGATTCGATATTTTGATCGGATTTTTTCAGTATGGTGATGTTATATCCCTTGGCTTCCTTCTGCTCACCCACATCAGGTATCTTGCCAAACAAGTCGCCCAGCCAGCCGGATACGGTATCATAATCACCATCCTCGGGCAGGTCATGCGGCAGGTGCTCGTTCACATCATATATAGGCGCAAGCGCGTTCACAATAAACTCGCGGTCGTTCACTTTATCAACAATAGGCTTTTCCTCGTCGTATTCATCCTGTATCTCGCCTACAAGCTCTTCCACAATATCTTCAAGGGTAACCATGCCAGCTGTACCGCCAAACTCATCAAGTACAATGGCTATCTGCATACGCTTTTGCTGCAGTTCAGCCATCAGGTCGTTTATCTTTTTGGTTTCGGGTATAAAATAAGGCTTGCGGATGATGTCCTTTAAATTGATCTCTTCGCCACGTACCAGCAAAGGCAAAATATCCTTGGCATGTACCACGCCTATTATCTTATCAATAACATCCTCAAAAACGGGTATGCGCGAGTAGCCTTCCTCAATAATTAACTCCAGCAGGGTTTGTGTATCGGTACTTACGTCAACGCCGGATATTTTGGTACGCGGCACCATGATGTTTTTAACCACACGCTCATTAAACTCAAATACGTTCTGTATCAGCTCATGCTCGTTAGAGTCAAGCGCGCCGGTTTCCTTGCCTTGTTCAAGCAGGTATTGTAACTCCTCCGAGCTGTGATGTGATTCGCCATGAATGGTAACTATACCAAATATCCGCAGTATAAAATTAGCAAAGCCGTTAAGCGCCCAAATGAAGGGGCGGCATACAACAAAGAACAAGCGCAAAGGCACCGAAACCGCCATTACTGTTTTAACTGATTTTTGTATGGCGATAGATTTTGGCGCAAGTTCACCAAAAACAATGTGCAGTACGGTGATAAAGGCAAATGCTGTAATATGGCTTGCTGTAATTACCCATCCTTCACGAATAATAACACCAAAAAAGGCGAATATATTCAGCATGATGGCTGTCATCACAGATTCGCCTGCCCAGCCTAAACCAAGCGATGCTAAGGTAATACCTAATTGGGTAGCTGCCAGGTAGCCGTCGAGGTTATGCATAATACCCCGGGCAACTTTGGCAGTTTGACTGCCGGCTTTAGCTTTTATTTCTATCTGCGAACCGCGCACCCTAACCATTGCAAATTCTGCGGCAACAAAAAAGCCGTTAAGCAATACCAGGAACAGGGCAAAAAGGGCTTGAAAAACGCTTATTTGATAATGTGCGGGGTCCATGTATTATTTATTGTAAACTGGAAAGGTGCTTTTGTAAAGCTCACGCGCTTCTTCAATTACCTTATGCGCATAGCGTAAGCCAAGCAAATGCTCAATGGTTACGTTTTTTTCTTCTAATTTTTTATAGTCCTGGAAAAAACGAACAATCTCTTTCATGGCATGTGGCGGTAATTCGTTCAGGTCGTTAATGTAATTAACTGACATATCGTGTTTTGCTACTGCGATGATCTTATCGTCCTGCTCGCCGTTGTCAACCATGTGCATTACACCGATAACTTTCGCCTCAATAATAGACATAGGGAATACGTCAACAGAGCAAAGCACCAAAATATCCAGCGGATCCTTATCATCGCAATAGGTTTGCGGGATAAAGCCATAATTTGCAGGGTACATAACTGATGAGAAGAGCACACGGTCGAGCTTTAAGAAGCCTGATTCTTTGTCAATTTCGTATTTCGCTTTTGAACCTTTTGGTATCTCAATGATCGCATTAACAGTTTCGGGAAGATTGATGCCGGGCGAAACCTGGTGCCATGGATGTTGTGTACTCATTTATTATTCTATATTTTTTTATTTTCTGTTTCATCTTCATTAACGGATTTGCCGTCAATAAGTTTCTTTTTTACAAAAGCAAATATCAGTGGCACACTTGTTATTAATACAAATGCCAGTATAACATATTGCAGGTAATGTGTTATTTGCGGATAACTTCTACCCAGGAAAAACCCCGCTAATGTTAAGGTGCATACCCAAAGTACGCTGCCAATTATATTGTATAAAGTGAATTTCTTAAAATCTACCCGTACAACTCCTGCAAAGATAGGGGCAAAAGTTCTAATTATAGGGAAAAATCTGCCTAAAACGAGCGCCATACCGCCATATTTTGCATAAAACTCTTCGGCAAGCACCACATAGCGTTTTTTAAAGAAGAAAGAATCGTTCTTTTTAAATAATATGGGCCCCGTTCGATAGCCAAACCAATACCCGGCGTAGTTACCTAAAATACCCGCAGCCATTAATGATAGTATAAGGGTTACAATATCAACAGGGAGCTTGCCGGCAGCGCAGAATAATCCTGCCATAAATAACAGGTAATCGCCGGGCAGGAAAAAGCCGAAGAATAAACCGGTTTCGGCAAATACCACGATAAGCAAAACATAAAATCCAAGGCCAATAATGGCTTTGGCTTCAGTTAAATTTTGCAGGTATTCCCAAAAATTTTCCATCAAGATATGCCGTAAAACTACAAATATTTATGTGATAATGCAGTTTATATGGCTCTGATATTAAATCAGGTTTGATATTAAGGTAGGGTAGACACCGATAGCAATGGTTACCAGCGCAGATAGGCCCAGCACAAAACTATAATAGCCGGGTACTGCCAGCTCATTTCTTTCGGCGCTGCGGAAGTACATGGCTATAATTACCCTGAAGTAGTAGAATATGCTGATGATGGCATTAACCACGGCTATGATAACCAACCATACTTGGTAATGCGACAATGCGCCCGAGAACATCAGGAATTTACCTATAAAACCTGCTGTTAAAGGAATGCCTGCCAGTGATAACATGGCTATGGTCAATGTAAAGGCCAGGAATGGGTTCTTAGCGGCCAAGCCGTTAAAGCTTTCAAAGTTGTCGCTGCCGGTTTGCTGCCTTACCAGTATCAACGCACCAAAGGCGATGATAGAGGCCACTGAATAAGCTGATGCGTACATGAACACAGAACTGGCGGAAGCCGCGCCCAGCGCCACAATAGCGAATAGCAGGTAGCCGGCGTGTGATATGCTTGAAAATGCCAGCATGCGTTTAAAACTCTGCTGGTATAAGGCGGTTATATTGCCGATGAACAGTGTTATTATGGTGATCACCGATAAAACAGGTGTCCAAAAATCAGATAATGGCGCGAAGCTGGCCGAAAACAACCGCAGGAAAGCGGCAAAGCCGGCCGTTTTTACCACCGTAGACATAAACGTGGTTATCAGTGTTGGCGACCCTTCGTAAACATCCGGTGTCCAGAAATGGAATGGGGCCGCGCCTACTTTAAAGCATAAGCCAACTATAATAAGCAGCAGGCCTGTATGGAAAAGCGGGTCGATAGCATGCGGGTTGCTGATGACCCAATTGCGGATAGCCTCTAAATTAAACGAGCCTGATGCACCGTAAATAAGGGTAATACCAAACAACAGGAAGCCGGTAGAAAAGGCGCCCATCAGGAAATATTTTAAGGCTGCCTCGTTAGATGCAAAATCCTTTTTACGGATACCTGCCAAAATGTACAGGCTTACCGACATGATCTCGATACCGATGAACAGCATCACCATGTTGTAAAAAGAAACCATAACTATGATACCCGCCAGCGCGAAAAGAATAATAGCGTAGTACTCGGCCACGTTATCGCTTATCCTTTCGAAATAGCCTTTAGAGAGCAATACGATGAGGATAGTAGATATAATGGTAACCGCCGAGAACGCGATAGAGAAATTATCAAACAGCATCATCCCGCTAAAAATAGGCTGCGCGCCGCTGTTCCATTCGGCCACGGCAAAACCTAAAGCAGCCAGCAAACCCACTACCGTTACGGGCAACAAGGCCCTATTTGCCTTATACAATCCCAGGTATAAAACCAGGATGGGTAAAATGGATAATATTATTAAGGTGGTCATTTTTTTAATTCTAAACGCTTTTATTTCTTTCTAATCACTATTCACTAATCACCATTCACTATCACATTCCATTCACCGCTGCATCAACAAGTTTGGCATTTACCTGATCTACCAAATTCTTCACTGCCGCTTCTGACAGGTGTAATATTGGCTGCGGGTAAATCCCTATTGCTATTACTAAAATACAAATGATGCCCAGTACTAATTTCTCCGTCCCGGTAATGTCGGTAAACAGGGCTGTTAATGCGTTGGTTTCGCCCTGCATGGTACTTTTATACATCCTGAGCATATATACCGCCCCGAAAATAATAGTTAAACCGGCTATCGCCGATGCCCATATATTATAATTAAAAATGCTTTTCAGCAATAAAAACTCGCCTACAAAACCATTGGTTAATGGCAAAGCTACCGTACCCAGCAGTATAATCAAAAAAGCGATGGCGAACTGCGGCGCTACTTTAGCAATACCGCCCAAATTGGCAAGTTCGCGGGTATTCATTCGCCTGCTGATAATATCCCAGATAAAGAATAGACCTACTACGTTTATACCGTGGTTAAGCATTTGTATCATGGCACCCTGTATGCCTTCCAGTGTAAATGTGAATATGCCTGCCGCTATTAAGCCAACGTGGGCTATTGACGAATAGGCTATTAAACGCTTACCATCCGTTTGTTTAAAAGCAATGAGCGAAGCGTACACCACACTTATTACCGATAACGCGATAGTTATATTTTGTAATACAAAAGCCCCTGCGGGGGCATTAGGTATCATCCAGCGGATAACACCGTAGATACCCATTTTAAGCATAATACCCGATAACATCATGGTACCTACCGACGGCGCTTCGGTATAGGTATCGGGCTGCCAGGTATGGAACGGAAATAGCGGCATCTTAATGGCAAAGGCAATAAAGAAAGCCCAAAACACCCATGTCTGCTCCTTAAGCCCAAGACTTAAGGTGTAAAAATCCTGCAGTTCGTAGGTTTTACCGGGTGTTTGCAGGTACAGGTAAATAATACCCACCAGCATAAACAGCGAACCGGCGAAGGTATAAATGAAGAACTTAATATTGACCTTGATACGGTTTTCGCCGCCCCATAAAGCACAGATGAAGTAAATAGGTATCAGCGCGGCTTCCCAGCCTACGTAGAATAAAAAGCCGTCAAGGGCGGTAAATACTGTAAGCAAACCCGCCTGCATAAACAAGATAAGGGCGTAAAACGCACCTGCATTTTTATACTGATGCTGATAGGTGGTTAATATGATAAGCGGCACCAGCAGCGTTGTAAGCAATACCATCACCATGCTGATACCATCAATGCCGGCACTGAAATAAATACCCAATTTGGGCATCCACTCGTACACTACACCGTATTGTACAGAAGCATCGGGCACAAAACCGGCCAGGAAATAAGCTGCTATGCCCAGTTCGGCAACGGCAAAAAACAATGCCGCGTGTTTAGCTGCCCCATTTTTAATAAAGGCAGTGATAATAGCTGCTACAACCGGCAAAAAAAGTAAAATACTAACCGTCATTTTATATGCTAAAGCGTATGCTTTTAATTAACTATTGTGTACCCGTAAACCAATACCGCTATGATACCGGCCACCATCATAAATATGTAGAACCCTACGTTACCTGTTTGTAACAGGCGTAAGCCCTTACTTGCCTCTATCGAGCCCTTGCCAAAAGCGTTAACCAGCCGGTCGATACCCGACAGGTCGATAACCCTGTAAAAGAATATTGATATAGCATCAAGCGGCTTGCGGATGATGGCATCATACAATTCATCTACATAAAACTTGTTGTATGATAAGCTTGCCGCGGCCGAACGCTCTTCGCCATCGGCAACCGGGACATGCGCGTTCTTAATGTATTTGTTATAGGCAAAAAGCAGCGCGAACACGGCCGCGCCTACCGATACGCCCATCAGTATCCACTCGGTGCTATGTGTTAAATGATGTTCGCCCAATATTTTTACCGAGCCAGCAAACACGGGCGATAGGAAATGCTCCAGTTCGTGGTGGCCGCCCATCACTTCGGGTACGCCTATCATACCGCCTATGGCTGATAGTATGGCCAATACAATTAAAGGTATCGTCATGCTCAGCGGCGACTCATGCAAATGGTGTTCCTGCTCGTGCGTCCCGCGAAACTTGCCCCAAAAAGTAAGGAACATCATCCGGAACATATAAAATGAAGTTAAGGCTGCCGTGATAACCCCGACAACATATAGCGTGGTGCTGTGCGCGAAAGCGCCGGCCAAAATTTCGTCTTTTGAAAAGAAACCCGAGAATGGTGGTATGCCTGCTATCGCGATAGTGCCTAT
>JBDSIC010000289.1:0-3710 GCA_039918195.1 Mucilaginibacter sp. | reverse complement strand
ACCCATTATCCGGGGCAAAACAGCACCGCCCACTACGCCCATTACAATAAAAGAAGAGGCCTGTTCTTTGTGGCTCCCCAGATCTTTTAATCCGAGACTAAAAATTGTAGGGAACATGATACTAAAGAAAAAATTGATCATGATCAATGCGATAAAAGATGTCCATCCCCAACCTTGGGCGGTAATGATACACATTAAGATACTTCCGGCAGCGAAAATGGCCAATAGTTTGAACGGCGCTATGTAGCGCATTAAAAACGTGCCGAAGAAACGGCCCACCATCAGCATCACCATACTAAATGAAAAAAAGTAGCCTGCCTTTTCATGGGTTAAGCCTACTATCTCTTCGCCATAATTTATAAAAAATGCCCAGGTACCACCTTGCGCTGCAACGTTAAAAAACTGGGCAACCACGGCAAATGTGTAATGCTTGCGTTTAAACAGCCAGCTAATCTCCTGGATAAAACCCATCTTCACATTCTTATTCGCATCAATAGCGTAGGTATCGGTTGCAATTACATGCGGGTCTTTTAACGGGGGTACTTGTATGAAAGCAAAAATGATTGCTATTAAAGCGATGATCGAGCCGATAATCACATAAAGATATTTAACAGATGTAAGGTCGGTAGACTCTGCCGCTACACCTCGTAAGATAAAATAACTGCCTATTGACGGGCCTAAAATTGCGCCAACACCATTAAACGACTGGGCAAAATTTATACGCTGATCGCTTGTGCGCTAATCGCCCAATGCCGCGGCAAAGGGGTGCGCAACGGTTTCTAAAGTTGCGAGCCCGCAAGCCAGTATAAATAAAGCTACCCTAAAAAAAGTAAACGACTCGGCCCCTGCCGCGGGTACAAACAGGAAAGCACCAGCTGCGTATAAAAACAAGCCAAGGAGCACCCCATTTTTAAACCCGAACCTTTTCATGAATAAACCGGCGGGTATACCCATAATGGCATAGGCCCCAAAAATAGAAACCTGTACATAGGCCGATTCGCCTTTACTGATATTTAATACATGCTGAAAATGCTTGTTCAATACATCGCCCATGGTAATGGCAATGCCCCAACACAGGAATAATGACGTAACAAATGCAAAAACAAGGTAATACTGTTTCTCGGTCAGTCGCGGTTTCTGGTCCATAAATTGGTATTTCGAAGTAGGTTAATCGATTTAAGAGTGGGCTAAATTAGTATATAAAATATAATAACAATGGTTTTTACGATAAATACTTTTGGCATAAGCACTTATTGCAATACCATTATTGCACTGCTATTTTTTATTCAGCTTATCGTTTAACATCTTCATAAAATACCCGCCCACAACGCTGCGCGCCTGGAAACCTACCATCTTGCCGTCGGTAGTTTCGTGCCAGTCATTTAGCGGTACGCGCGATGGTGTTTCCATAACGAATTTATAAATGGGGTTAACCAGTTCGTCAAAATCTTTGGGGTTGCCTGCCAATGTCGCAGTCCACATTATCCAATCGGATTTGGTGTAGGTTTTGCGGCTATCCAGCGGCAGGCCGTATTTCTCCTGTTTGGTTAAATAGTACTTTATTTCCTTGTCATAAACTTCCTGCGGAAACAGGTTCAGGCCTAATACTTTGTCCCAAACAATGTTGTATTTCTGGCTCCAGGTGCCTTTACTGTCAAAGGTGAGGGCATAGTGGTCGCCATCATCTGCAAGCTGCATCCAGCGGCCAACCATGTCTTTGGCTATGATGCGGTATTTTTCGGCAGTGCGTTTTTCGCCAATTTGCTCGGCCATCTGCGCATAGCAGGCAATCCCGACGATAGCTTTAACTGATAAGTTTGCATTACGCGCCAGGTGCCCGGCAAAATCATCTGTGCACAACTGGGTTTTGGGGTCAAAGCCTTCTTCAACTAAATAGTTAACCCATTTGCTTAAGATAGGCCAATGCTTTTTGGCATAGTTACCATTACCGTCAATTTTGGTTATAGCCCCGGCAAGGATGATCATATTGCCCGATTCCTCCACCGGCATATCCTCGCCATAGGTTTGGCCGTTAGCCAATGGATAGGTACCCAAATCATGCGCCGCGAAGTTTTTAGCGAACTTGCCGCTTTCGCTGTAATAGAATATCCCGTTTAGCATGCCTTTAAGCAAACCGGGGTTGTAAATAAGGTATAAAGGCGCCGATGGATAGGTAACATCCACCGTATTGATTGAGCCGTTACTGAAGTTCTCTTTAGACAGCCACAGCAGATCGCCCTGCGGACTTTTAACCAATTGGTGTGCCGCTATACTTTGGCGATAGGCCAGCACGCAAAGGGCGGCATACTTTTTACCACCGGCCTTTACAGCATCGGCATACATGCTTTGGTTAAAGCTTTGGCATTTGGCAATTACCGTTTTATACTCGTTAGCGGCAAGCGTTAGCTGGCCTTCAATAGTTTCTTTGCCCGATGATGTATTCCACCACGGGCGGAGGTTCTGCTTAAAGTACTGGATAGACTGGATATCATCATAGCCCACTTCCAAAAATTTCTCGACGGCAACATTACCTATCTTTCCAAAGGGGATAACCGTATTTAAAGCAAGGCTTTGCCCCACCGAAACCGTAGACATTGTACTGCCGTTACGGAAAGCTGCAACAGCCTGTTTACCGGTTGTAATATACTGCGTAACGTTCGCGGCTTTAGGCGCGGCCACATACATATAGCCCCAGTCTATCCGCAGGTCATCCCCTTTTTTTTGCAGTATGGGTTGTTCCGTTGTGCCTGCTTTTAATATGGATAATTTAGTTGTGCTGCATTTGGAAGCCTTAACTTCCTGCGACGGCCTGTTGGTGGCTATACCTGTTGATGCACTCAGGTTTACTTTCACGGTGTGCGTTTTGCCATCGTTCGATTTTACTTTGTAGGATATATAAGATACCGGCCTTGCCAAAATACCCAGGTCGCTCATCAGCAGCGGCGAGGTAAAGGTTACAGCAAGGTCTACCTTGCCGCATTTAAAGTTGTAAATGGTTTGGGTAGCATTAACATCAACACTTTTTTGTTTGGCTAATTCAATGGCTTCCGCAGGTTTTTCTTTCTCTTTGTCAACCAAACCAAAGTCGAGCCACTGACCGCCTTCGGCGCTGAAAATGTGTACCGCTATTACATTTTGGCCCGCCTTCAGTTTATCTTTGTCACCGTCTTTAAACGGTATCAGCACAAAATCATTTGTCCAGCCGGTGCGGCCATATATCTTGTCCCCATTAAGGTAAACTTCTACATTATCATCATGCGATAATTTCAGGATGAGTTTATTTATATCCTGTTTAGCCAGGTTAAATGTGCGGCGCACCCACATATCCCTGCTTTTCCATTTAGTTTTAGCCGCATCGCCGTCGCCTATCGGGGCCATGCCTGTTTTCCAACCTTTATCGTCAAACCTTTCGGTGTACCAATCGCCGGCAGGCTTGGTTTCGGTATATTGTATTTGGTATGGTTTCTCATCAGATGCAGGCAGTACCGTGCGGTAATTATCCGGCTCCCTACCTAAAAAGCGGTATATTTTTCCATCCACATTGATCAACCCTAATAGCGATTGGTCGGCCCCCGTCCAATGTTTGGTTGACGATGCGGTCAGCTCATCGGTGGTTGACCATATACTAAAATACGGGTTATGCGTGATCAAAGGGTACGCCGGGGCTTTCCTGTCCTGCGCGCTTGCTGACTGGAAGCCTGCCAGCAGAA
>JBDSIC010000288.1:0-9370 GCA_039918195.1 Mucilaginibacter sp. | reverse complement strand
ACCTATCTACAAGGATGGCCAGCTACAGGAAATAGGACAAAAAGAAAAAATATTCATCCACCCGCATGATGTTTGTGTTGATGATGATGAAAACCTTTATTTAACGCAATGGGCGTCGGGTAAAGTTTATCCGTATAAATTCAACCGCGTTTAAGCCAATATTATAACCCGATTATCACTTTTATCTAAATTATGAAGAGCAACCTAAAAGGTTTTGCGGAGAATTTATTATTTGTACTGAATGTTCTAATTATATTTTTCCTGCTTTTTGAAAGTAAGGTTGTTGTGCCGCATTGGATGATACCCATCGGGCGAATGCATCCAATGATATTGCACTTCCCTATCGCCATACTGGTACTGGCGATGGTACTGGAGTTCTTCAGGTTTAAAGATCAGTACCAATCACAGGTATTTTATCAAAATTTCACGTCGAACCTGTTGCTCATAGGTTTACTCTCCGCCGCGGTAACTGTTATCATGGGGCTTTTCCTGTCAAAAGAAGAAGGTTATGAAGGCAGCGTGCTGCAGTGGCATAAGTGGACGGGTATCAGCATCGTGTTTTTCGCTTCACTTATTTATTTTACCCGTACCAAAAAATGGTACAACCCTTTTGTGGCTAAAGGCGGCGCGGTGATAACCATATTATGCCTGGTACTTGCCGGGCACTTTGGCGCAACCCTTACGCATGGCGATAGCTTTGTGTTGGGTCCGGTGATGCCCGAGGATGTTATTCCGCAGGTTTCCATGGAAAAGGCACAGGTATATAATGATCTGATAAAACCGGTATTTAAAGCCAAGTGCATCAGCTGTCACAACTCCGAAAAGATTAAAGGCGAACTGATGCTGACTGATGAAGCTTCGATATTAAAAGGCGGTAAAACAGGCAAACTGTTTGTGCCGGGCAAGCCCGATATAAGCCTGCTGCTACAACGTGTGCATTTGCCTGCTGAAGATAAAAAACACATGCCGCCAAGCGGTAAACCGCAGTTAACAGACGAGGAAGCGCTGCTTTTACAATTGTGGGTAAAACACGGCGCCAGCTTTAAACAAAAGGTTGCCGATCTGCCTGCTAATGATTCGTTAAGGTTACTTGCCGCCAACTTTCTTAAACCTACAGGGCCGGCAGTATATACCTTTGCTGCAGCAGATGAAAAAACCATCGCCAAATTAAATAACGACTACCGTAATATTGCACCGGTGGCAAAAGGCTCGCCGGCATTGGCTGTTGGTATTTATAACCGTGCTAATTATACGCCAAAGGCATTAAATGAACTGGACGACATTAAAAAGCAGATCATCTCGCTCGACCTGAATATGCTGCCGGTAAAAGATGCCGACCTGAAGGAATTAGCTAAATTTGAAAACTTAACTACGCTAAACCTGAATTTCACCGACATTACCGGCGAGGGTTTAAAAGACCTGGCTAATCTTAAAAATTTAAAAAGTATTTCTTTAGCCGGATCTAAGATCACCTATAAATACCTGCAGCAAATAAAAAACTTTAAGGCCCTAAAAACTGTAGCCGTTTGGAATACAGGTATAACCGATAATGATATTAAACAATTACAGCAAGCCAATAAAAACATTCAGTTAATAGCTGGTTATAAAGATGATGGCAAACCTATTAAGTTAAATAAGCCATTGTTAAAAAACACGGTGCAGGTATTTAAAAACACGGGGTACGTGCAATTAAAACATCCTATACGCGGTGTAGAGATGCGTTATACTCTTGACGGCAGCGAACCTGACAGCATGAAGTCGCCTGTATATACAAAGGATATAGCCTTAACAAAACACGCTACCGTGAAAGTAAGGGCCTTTAAAAAAGGCTGGATAGGCAGCGACATGGTTGAGTTTAAATTTTACAAAGGTAATTTTACGCCGGATAGTATCATGTCTGTTTACCAGCCTGTCGACAGGTATTCTGCCGAAGGGCCAAAAACGCTGATAAACAACAAACTTGGCGATGTAGCTAATTTTAACAGGGAATGGTTTGGTTTTCAAAAGACAGATATGGACGTGTTCATGTTTTTTGATAAGCCTATAAACCTATCGTCAGTTGCTATTCAAAATGTATCCCTACCAACATTCCTTGTATTGCCGCCGGGGCTGGTGGAAGTTTGGGGCGGCCCGGATAAAGACCATCTTAAATTGCTGAGTACTGTAAAACCGCCCGGGGTACAGGCGCAGGCACTGGCGTTTTTTACCGATACCTTTTGCGATTTCAAACCGGTTAAGGTAAGTTGTATACGCGTTAAGGCAAAAACACAATTCACGCTTTTGGTAGATGAGATATTTTTGAATTAGCTTTTTTATAAGATTCAAGAATTAAGAATCAGGAATCAAGAGTTAAAAATTAAGATAAAAATTATAACTCTTTCAGTACGATCTTGCTGATATATAAAACAAAAAAGCATCCTGATTTACGGGATGCTTTTTGTTTTCAGGGATTATTGAAATTAGGGAATTGTAATTACACTAACGGCGTTGGGTTTCATTTCAAAGGCATCACCATTGATAACTGACACTAACGCCGGGCCTTCGCCTGATGCTTCATCAACTGTACTGACACTTGCACCTTTTATATATGCAGGTATTTGTACTGTTATAGGTTTGCCGCGCTTATTTATGATAAGTATTTTTTTACCGGTTTTGGTGATAAACCCCTGGGCTACATAGTCCAGCTCGGTCATAACAAATCCATTTTCCACTAATTTATCGCCGGGGCCGAAATTATCAACCAATAATTTCAGTGTCCAGTAGCGGGCATTAGGTTTGGAGTTTTCCCAGTTCATCATGCTCACATCGGGGTACTGTGTAGGGTATCCAACCAATTGCGATTCGCTGATCACATCGATACCTATCCTATTTAACTGGATGTATAAGTAGGTAAACAAAGCCGACGACAAATTCCAGTAACCTGTCGGGATAGGCTTGGCACGCATTTCATCCGTAAGAAAAGTACCCAGTTCATTGGTAGCTACCTTAACATTGGGGTTAAGTCGCTTACGAATATTGTCGATGAATTTCGCACTTGATAAAAAATGTTCCGCTTTATCGTAATAAGTAGTTTGATAATCCTCATAAGTCTGACTACTGCTCCCGCCGGCATAAAAATGATAGGAGATCATATCGATAGGTATACCGGGTTTGTGATTTTTTGGATCAAGGAAGTACTCGTAAAATTTCGGGTCGCCATACACGCAGGATGCCATACCGATGAATTTGGTTTCGGGCGATACCTTATGAATAGCTGTTACCACCGCGTCATACAATTTGGTGTATTGCTGCGGGTTCCAGTAATGCTCCAGTTCTGGTTCGTTCAATACTTCCCAATAAGGTATCTTAAAATTATGCCCAGATTTGTGGTACTTACCCAACTCATCGGTAAAGCCGCCTTTGCTGTACCAGCTTACCAGCCTGGCAAAGTAATCTGCCACTTCTTTATAGGTGGTATCGCGCAACTCGTTGCTGCCGCCGTAGCTAAAGTCAACGGTGTTGGGGTCTTCAGGATACGGTACTGGTTTTGGTGTTTTAAACATCCACTGCGGTATGGTAGGGAAATTTAAAACAGACTCATGTCCCTTTGCGGCTTCCATGTAATCCAGCACTATAGGATCGATATAGGTAAAATCCCATGATGTTTTTTTACCGTCAGGGGCTTCCAGTTCGGCAACGGCCAATTTTGGGTATGGATACCACGTAACAAAACGCACCTGTTCGGCATTAAGCTCTTTGATGGCTTTATAAATGCCATCGTGCATGTTTGAGCCCTTACGCAATTTAGCGTTTACCACCACCTGCATGGTTGGCGTTGATTTGGAAACGGATGTTACTTTATCAAACTGCACATTAAGCGGCACCTGCGCAAACGCCATTGAATTTGCACAAAGCAGTGCTGCTGCGGAAAATATTTTTTTCATAATTATTTTACTCGATACTATTTAACGGGTTACGCGTGCGCCCATATTCACCACTTCTTCGTAACTGTAAGTGGGCCTGCCACCTGCCCAGGCAATGCCCCTTAACAACAATATACGGTACATCGGGTCGTCATAACTCCAATCCCAAAAACCGGGAACGGATACAAATACCTTTCCTTTACTACCGATACCTGTTGTGGTCCATATCTGCGGCTGCTGTTTGCCGTCTTCGTACGCAGTTGCTAAAATATTAACCTGTTTATTGGCACCCTGCACCAATTGCCACTGCGATTCTTCCTGGAAACGGGTTTTGTTAAAGCCTTTAGTTATCGGGCTTCCCTGTGCAAATGTCAAATCGATAGGGCCTTCCCTAAATTTCGACTTGCCGATTTGGAAAGCAAAGCCGGTACGTTTTGCCAAAGCCTGCGCATTGTCGGCCTTAATTGCCTGGTTAATATAAACCAAGCCACCGCCTCTTTGTAAAAAGGCATCCAACTGTTTGCCATTGGCTTCGCTGAACTCAGGATAGTTCCAAAAGAAAACTACCACATCAGCAGTAGCAAATTGCAAAGCGGTTGGCCATTTATCGGCTTTGGTTACTTTAATATTATCGGCGAGGCATAACAACTGGCCCATCCTATCCTGCTCAGTTAAATAATCGCGTTTGTTTTGCTGCCATACATTTTTGGTAACAAACTGGGCTTCGCGCGCCCCGGCTACCCAAAGTACCCGTAATGGTTTAACAGGCAGTTTTGCCTTAACAGGAGGCGGTGTATAGTTTTGCATTACCTGCCTAACCTCACTGCCGGGACGTATCCATGGGATGAAAGGAAAATCCAATTTTAATGGTTTTCTTGATGTCAACAGGTAACTAAGCAGGTCCTTCATTTTTTGCGGACCTAACATTTTATCCAAACCTTCGGGCATTAACGAGGTTGACAAAGTTTTACTGCTTGCCACGCTGCTAAGCGGCACAGTGGTTTTGTTCCCGCCAATATCACGCACGGTTAACGAGTCTGTGGTGGATGACACCCAACCCATGAGTGTCCTTTTATCTTTTAAGGTAACCGTATAGGCTATATAATCGGGGTTTATTGCCGCGCTTGGCGTGTGTATATCGCGCATTACCGATTTGTAATCCCTGAATATCAGGTTTGACAGATCGGGGCCGATACTTTTACCCTTACCACCCACCATGTGACAGTTGGAGCATATAGCTTCGCCAAAAAATAGCTTTTTACCGCGCGACCAGTTGCCGCCCGCCAGTTCGGGTTTTTCATCAGAGGTATTTATTTCCATCGGGTAAATATCCTTAACCCATGGCGCGAAGAAACGGCTCACCTGTAATGCGCGGGGGCGCGGGTCCTCACTTGTAAAATAACTAACCTGCAACATGCCTTTGCCGGCATTATTCATGGCAACTTCCAGCTCGTACGGTTTACGCTCTACCTTATCAAAGGTTATTTTGGTACTATACCCCTCACCTTCTTTTGCTGATGGCGTTACTGTAGCCGTACCGGCCTTTATATCCAGTGGTGCAGATGAGCTTAATACCAGCGTTACATTTTCATCCGGCCAGGTATAATCAACAGAGCCTTCCGGCTGTGCTATCGGGCGCAGCATGTACCATAAATTCAGCTTGGTTTTCCAGGTGATCTTACCGGGCTTGTCCAATACGGTTTTTAATGATTCACTTCCAGGAAAAGGCTTTGTAAAAGCATTGGTAACCGTTACATCAAGATGCGGCACGGTACCGGACCATTTTTCGCTGCCCGATGCAGATACCCAGCTAACATCCACACCATTTAAGTTATAGGCTAAATCAATGTAAGGGGCTTGTGGTATGCTGTTAGCCGCTTTTTTATCGTTGGCAAATGCCGGCAGCTTTATGGCATAGGTTACCGGTTCAATATGCGTATATGTGTTTATTATCAATGTACGCGCATCTGCCGAAAGGTAAACGCTTTTTACGTTTAGCTTTTGACGCAGGGCACGCATCTGCCTGTCAACAGCCTGGTAACCGGGGCGCCATACCTCGAACCTGTCGCCGGTGTTTACATACTCGCCGTATTCAATTTCTATATTGTTGGTAAGGTTGTTTAAGTAATCCTTAGGCACTGCCTTATCGAAGGTCACCTTTACCTGGTCGGCTTTGGATGTCCACGTCGCTATCGGTTGCGGCAGGGTTTTATCGGTATACATTATCTTGTAAAGCTTACCCCTGGCATTAGGGCCATTACCCCAATCCGGCGCGCCGGAGTGGGTGGATAATACCAGGCCGCCTTGCGGCGTTGGTGCGGCATCAACTAATAACGAACTTACAGATCCAATAATGGCATTTTTAGCCACATAACCCGAAGCTGTCTTTATTAATTCGGTACGATACAGCTTACCTCGCGAAAATCCGCTTACAATAGCGTTATTATCCCACCACTCCGGGCCAAACAAAGGGCCTCCGTTTACGGATACATTAAAGTTAAGTCCGCAGGTTGACTGGTGCTGCGGACTATAATCAAATACGCTTGGCTCATCAATTACACCGGGCAAATATTTAGGGTGGCGCGGCGGGAAGCCATAATGCCTGCCTTTTTGAATAAACAGCAGTTCATCCAGCGGGTTACCATTGGCTAGCCATGTAGCGCCTTCCTGTTCAGATGCAAAGAGGTCGCCGTGCTCGTTAAACGCCATAGCCACCGGGAAACGGATGCCGGTACAAACAATTTCGCGTTTGCTGCTGCCGGGGGTAAGTTTTATTACCGTGCCTCTCTCGCTTTTTATATCATAATGCGATTTGCCGGTAGAATCAACCACATAGGCATTGGTAAAATCAGCAGAACCTAATGAGAAATAGATTGAGCCGTCCTTATCCCGCGCTATACCAAAGGCATCCACACCTGTTTCGGTTGTGCCTGTGTATACAAATGGGCGTGTCCAGTCTTTGGTGAGTATCTCTTTTGTTTCGGCCTTGCCGTCATGGTCAGTATCTTTTAGTAATGACACCTCGTTATTGGCACTTACATAAATGCCTTCTTTTGACACAACCATCCCAACAGGCATCCTGAAAAGCTCTTTGTCCCACCAGGTTTCTACTTTGTCTTCCAGGCCGTCGCCATCGGTATCGGTAAGTACATACACATGGCCGTCGTAGGCCAATGCATATAATTTACCATCGTCACCATAACGCAACACGTTAATGTTGGTGAGGGATACCGGTAGTTGCTTTACTGAAAAGCCGGGAACAAATATCTGAACCGCCGGAATGCCGGCAGTATCTATCGGAAATAAGGCCGCTGATGCCGCCGAATAATTTTCGTTTCCGCCGGAAATATTGCTTTTAAGCGTAAACACGCCTGTCAGCAAAACCAACAACAGGATAAACAGCAACGTTAATTGCTTTGTTCCGAACACAGGTTTTGCAACAGAACGGGATAATGTAACAGGTAAATTTCTCATCATATTATGATAAACAGTTTAATAATTATCAAAAACGGCAGGTGCCCAAGGTTGTATTTATAAATTGGTTTAATAGCCGCTATGGGTTATAGCGGCTATTTTATAAACAGTACAATATAACTTAATTACTCATCCGCGCACCCATTGTAACAACATCGTTAAACCTGTCCAGCGGCTGGTGCCCGGCCCATAATATACCCCTGAACAGCATGATCCTGAATAGCGGATCATCAAACGTCCAGTTGTAATGGCCCATAATGGAGGTGAACACCCTGCCCTTGCCTTCGATAGAAACCCAAACCATCGGCTGCGGCGCGTTATCCTCAGCACTTGTCGAAAGGATATCAATCTTACGCGAACCCGGCGTTAATACCCAATAGCTCTCATCCTCTAAGATTAGCGGCGTTTTAAAGCCTTTGGTAATGGGGTGAGTAGCAGCTGCCGGCGTAAATTGAAGATCTAGCCTGCCATGCCTGAATTTTGACTGGCCGCCTTTCCACGCTAAGCCTATGCGGTTTGCAAGCGCTACGGGGTTTTCGGTAGCGTCAACCGCGTAGTGCAGGTAAACCAAACCACCGCCACGCTGCTGGAACGCGTCCAGTTGTTTGCCGTTTTCCTCGCTAAACTTTTGGTAGTTCCAGTAAAACACTACCACATCGGCATTGTCAAATTGCTGCTGCGTTGGCCACGCGTTTGCTTTGGTAATAACAACGTTGTCCATCAAACCTAATATCTTGGCCATCCGTTGCTGCTGCAACGGGTAATCATGCTCATCAGGGCCGTGATCTTTAGGGCCTGACACCCATAGTATCCTGAACGGCTGCGGCATTACCGCTAATCTTTTTACAGGCGCTTTTTTAGCGCCGGCCTTTGGTTTAACCGCATCAGTCTTAACAGGCATATCATCAAAGTTTTTAAGCGCCGCCTTCACTTCAGATGATGTCCTTAACGGCGGGATAAACACATGTTCAATTTTTGCCGGTGTAACGTTGGTCAGTAAAAAGGTGAGCAGGTCCTTCATCTTCTGCGGACCGAGCATAGCATCTAACCCTGTCGGCATTATCGAGCCGTTGTAAGGCTTGGTTTCAGCTACGTTTTTAAGAGCAATCACCGCACGGGTGCCGCTTGCATCCCTTATGCTTACGGAATCCTTTTTATAAGATATAAAGCCCAAATAACTCTTTTTATTTTTAAGCGTGACCATGTGGGCCACATAATCCGGGTTGATGGAAGCGTTTGGCTCGTGGATATCACGCAATACTGAAGCATAATCCCTGTATACCGAGTTTGACAGGTCAGGGCCGATAGTTTGGCCTTTACCATTAAAGGTGTGGCAGCTTGAGCACAGTGCCTGCCCGTAGAACAGTTTTTTGCCCTTTTCCCAGTTGCCGCCTGCCAGTTCGGGTATTTCCCGTTCGCCGGTAGCTTCCTTAGGGAATACCTCTTTGGTCCACGGCGCAAAGAACCTAAATATTTGAAGCGCGCGCGGGCGGGCATCCTCCGCGGTATAGTAATATACTTCCAGCGCGAATTTTTTAGTAGTGGTCGCAGCTACTTCCAAATCGTAAGCTTTTTTCTCTACTGATTTAAAAGTGATCTTTGATTCATACCCATCACCCTGTTTAGCCGAAGGCGTAACTGCACCGCCGGCAGCAGTTAATGTTACCGGTTCAGATGATTTAAATACCAACGTTACATCCTCAGGCAACAGTTTATAATCAATAGTGGATTCAGGCTGTATCTCGGGCCGCAGCATGTTGTTGAGGTTAAGCTTTGTTTTAAAAGTAAGCTTACCCGGCGTGCTCAATGCCTGTTCAAACGGTATATAATCGCCAGTTGGCTTTAAAAAGTCCTCGCTTACAGCCAGGTCAAGATGCGGTATGCTTCCCGTCCATTTTTTTGCACCTGATTCCCAGCTTACATCAATACCGTTTAAATTATAAGCCATATCAATATCCGGGCTTTGTTTTATGCTGTTCGGTGCTTTTACATCG
>JBDSIC010000287.1:0-4009 GCA_039918195.1 Mucilaginibacter sp. | reverse complement strand
ATACGTATTTGCCCTGCTTTATAAAGCCTACCCCAAAACCTATCTTATTCAGGTTGTCAAAATGTATATAGCCGTCAACCACCATTTCGGGGTATTTCATTTTGGCAAATGCGCCTTTACCGGTTCCTGCAAAACCCATGTTTCCGCCTGCCTTGGTCAGCTCAACGCCCGAGCAATATACGTATACCGTATCTTTTAACTGTATGCCCGATACCGGCCAGTAAAAGTCCTTATCATCCGGGCTTGATTTAAAAAGGCTGCGCCTGCCCGGGCCGTTACTCAGCAGGGTTTTGGTATCCTCCTGTTTCCAGCTATTGGCTGCCTGTACTACCACGCTGTTGTTTACCTGGAAAATGCACGGAATGGTACCGGTTGCCTTATCATAATCATCAATATGACTATCGCCCATTAGCCACAGCGACCTGCCGTCGGCCAGCGCTACACTAAGGCCGCCGTCACCGGCTACCATGCCGCTGGTGCGCTTAAAAAAGTTAGTAGCAACCGTATCCCTGTAAGCTTTTAATTCAGTTTGCTGCGCGAATGCTGATGATATGGCTAATGCCAGTGCTATTATAGCTATGCTCTTTTTCATTATTAGTTTATAATTCAACGGTTTAATTTTTATTTTTTCACAACACTTTGTACCACTTCGCCAATGGGGTTTGGGCTGGTAAAATCAAATCCGAGTATGGCCGCTATGGTTTTGGCGAATTGTTTTTGGTATAACTGGCCGGCTTCTTTCACCTCGCCCAAAGGTTTGGTATCCGGCCCCATTACGGCAAACCATACCTGGTCGGAGTTTGGTGTTCTGTAGCCATGATCGGTCCAGTCGGCATTTTCGCCGCGGCCGTGGTCGGTGGTGATGAACAACGTAGTTTGATCCTTATAAAAAGGGTCGCCTTGTATTTGCGCCCACAGGTCGCGTATCATATCATCAATATTATGCGCGGCGTCAAGGTAAAAATCATACTGCCCGCGGTGCGCGAAGGCATCGGTATCAATAAAGGCAAGGTAAAACACTTTGGGGTGATTTTGTTTAATGTACTCCTTAGCCATCGGGAATGTCGCCGCGTCGAGCCTTTCAGTTATGCCGAATATCTTGGGCATGTAGTGCTGCTGCTGGTTAAGCAGCTTTTGTGTTTCGCTCAGCTTATCACCCTTCACATCAACCCAGCCGGAATAGATAGGAAATTTATTACGCTCGCTATTCAATATGCGGTAGTATTCATCCCACGAGGTGATCACTGCCACTTTATCCTTATACCCCGGCTGCTTGTTAAAAAATTCGAATATGTTTTGGTGCGGGTTATTAGGCGAGCCATTGGTTATTTTAGGGTCGGCCCAGCCGATAAACATTTCGCTGTAACCCGCGTGCGATACCCGGTGCGGGTTGGTCACATTCACCAAATTACCTAAATCGCGGTTGCCGTATATCTGCCCTTGTTTGTCTATGGTATTCCAAAAAAATGGCATCAGCTTTTCGCGCCGCTCGGTAAGTGCCGGCGCCCAGTGCTTCTTTATCTTCCACACCGAATCCTGTCCGAAGTAGGTTTTTTTGAATAACTTAACCGAATCGGCCCCGCGGAACAGTTCCTGCCAGCGGTAACCATCTAACGTGATCACAATAACCTTGTTGGTTTTGCGCTGCGCGAAAACCGATACGCTGATAACCAGCATGAGCGAAAGGGTAAAAAGCTTCTTCATTTTGGCGTGATAAATATTGGTGATACAAGAGATGTAAATAACTTGTATTTACAAGTAGCCAAAGTAGGAAGTAATCCGGGTAAATTTGCTTATTAAAGGAATTGTTACAAAGCGGAAATATTAGTTAGGATATGGAGTGCTATTTACTATTATCTTTTTATTATTTGCAGTAATGGCTTTATTCAGTTCATTAACCCATATTGTATAACCGCGTTTATTCCAATGTGTATCTGCATACTGGTAAATTGGTTGTCGGGTAGCTTTAAACTTTTTGTAAACATCAATATAAGGCATTTTTAAGGCGGGATTATCTTGTATACGGGGTATCAGCATATTATACTCGCCCATCTGCGGGGCCACAATAGTTACCGGGTTGGGTATTATGCTCAGGTAAACCTCATCAAACCCGAGGTGTTTATAATGGTGGTATATGTGATTGAATGATGTTACTAAAGTATCTATATACTTCTCATCAATTTTACTGAACGAGCTGTGTTTAGATGCACTGTTAACCGTTGATGCTAAAAACAGGTATTTGCCACCAGGCGATATGGCCACACCGGGGTTTATCCTGTTAAAAAAGGTATAATTAAAATTAGCCTTTAATTCTTTTAGCGGTGTTAAAAAACGGTAATCAAATAAATTAAATTCAAGCGACTCCTGTACTTTAGGATTAAAAATTTTATTCAGGAGATTATCAGGCTCACCGTAGTTCAATTTAGTAAATGTGGGCAAAGTGTCAGTACGGTTACCGGGGGCAACCGGGGCAAAGTGCGCTTCTATAAGCTTATAGTTTGTAAAAAGCTCGGCGTAGCGCTCTGTCATTTCTATTAACAGGATGTTTTTCTGCGTTGTATCAAGCACCGGCTTCTCATAATGTACCGCTCTTGCGCCCCAAAATTTTTTAACACCCGTAAAAACCTTTCCGGTATGAACAAAGGATAGCAGGTAACTATCGCATAGGGCATATAAATTGATATCACGTTTAATATTGTTCAGTGTATCGGTGTATATATCCTGCAATAAAGGGTCGGCCGATTTAAATGCTGATAAATAACTCATCCTGTACAGGTCGCCATATCTTACCCTATCGGTGCCTACGGCAGATGTAAGGTTGGCCCGTTTATAGAGTATATGTAACATCAGCCGGGTATCGCTGCTGAGGATATACAGCCCGGTAGATAATATTGCGATAAATGCCGGGATAAGTTTCCGCATGTTTTAAAATTGAAAATAAACAAACTGCCTGTAATTGAATATGCCAAAAAAGTAGCAGACAAACAATAAACCAGCAAACACAAGCATGTACGCATAGTTGTTTAATGATATTAACTGCGGTTTTGGCCACCGGCTTTCAAACAGCATCAGCAGTATGATCAATATAAAACTAAAGCATATCTCGTTGCTGTTTACGCCCAGGTTAACTATGCCGTTGCCTGAAAATGTAAATATCTTTGTAAGAATAGCGCCTGCCTGCCCAATATTTGGCGCCCTGAAAAACACCCAGGCAATCGTGACCAATAAAAACGTAAACAAAACCCGTGCGCCATTCAGCAACCCATTGTTTGTTTGACTTATTTTTAATTGGCGTTTTAGTGTACCAAGCGTTTTTTCTGTAATAACAAACAGTCCATGCAGGGCGCCCCATATTACAAAGGTCCAATCGGCACCGTGCCAAAGCCCGCTTACCATAAATACCACGAAAATGTTAAAGTAAACACGGTACCTGGCGGCACGGCTGCCACCCAATGGGAAGTACAGGTAGTCTTTAAACCAGGTAGAGAGCGAGATATGCCAGCGTTTCCAAAATTCGGTAACCGAACGGGCAAAGTAGGGGGCATTAAAATTGGTCATCAGCTTAAAGCCCATGCACCGCGCCGCGCCAATGGCTATGTCTGAATAGCCCGAAAAATCGCAATATATCTGGAACGAGTAAAACACCGCCGCAATAAACAAACTTAAACCCGACTGGCTTTGGTAGTTAGTAAAACCATGGTCAACAGCCAGTGCAAGCCTGTCGGCAATTACCACCTTTTTAAACAACCCGAACGCCATTTGCAACAAGCCGGCTTTCACCTCTTCCTTATTAAGCCGGTGGTGCTCCCTGAACTGGTGCAGCAAGTTTTGCGGCCGCTCAATTGGGCCGGCAACAAGCTGAGGATAAAACATCACATATAAGGCGTATATACCAAAATGCCTTTCGGCAGCCTGCTTGCCGCGATACACTTCAATAGTGTAGCTCATAGCCTGGAAAGTATGGAACGACAGCCCTATGGGCAATATAAAAGTAAGGAAAGGCACCGGG
>JBDSIC010000286.1:0-2571 GCA_039918195.1 Mucilaginibacter sp. | reverse complement strand
AGTTAAATACTACCACCAGGTAGCCATACAGAACGATAACGGGCAATAAAATGGCAATCATTTTTTTAAAGAAGTTATTAACGTAGCCTACGTAACAAACCAATGGCACCGACATTAAAAATATAGCTGTATGCAGGCGTGTACCCAGCGACTGCCACTTTAAATACAATATAAACACGATTGCCTGTAAGAAAACGGCAAGCAGCAACAATTTCATTTCACGGCTCGCTTTCTTCTTAATGACGACAAATACACTTATCCCCATAGCAATTACTATCAGCCAGAAATGGAAGAAGTTTGGCCCATAGTCGTCATGCGTAGCCAGCATACCACCATAAAGAGATGCCCACAGCATGTCGCCGGGGATGCCGCTGGTACCGGGGATGGTAACCGCCGGGTCGTTAAGGTATATATGGAATACACCATAAAATTTACGCACGGCCATATTGGCTATTAATGTGATTTGCGGGATCCCTAAAATGCCCATGTGCAAGTCGGCATTTTTTACCGCATTACCGGCGAAATACTTAACAGACATCGCCTCATTTTTGTATATGCGTGATTCCTCCTTATCAACACCTAATATATTTTTGCTGAAGCTGTAGTTACGATAATAATGACCCGAATTGATAAATAACGGTATCAGCGCCACGGTGATCAACCCGGTATATAAATAGCTGAATTTCCTGGTTTTGAAAACTTTTACCAGCACATCAATGCCGAATATAAGCAGTATAGGTGCCAGGTACATATAAGCTGTGCCTTTACTAAACAGGCTTAACCCAACTGCCAGCCCGAAATAAAAATAATTTTTTTGCCCCGGCTGTTTAACCGAGCGTAGAAAGAAATAAAAAGCGGTAAGCACAAAGGCTGCTACCACAATATCATTTTGTGTACTGGATGCCTGTAGTAATACTTCGGGAATGGTACCGGCCAAAATGAACCCAATAATTTGATAACGGCGTCCTAAACCCAATGCTTTGATGATCAGTGTTATGGCTACCAATGCCCACAGCAGGAAAAAGAATTGCACCGAAGCCGAAAAATAGTCACTGTGGTTAAGGATATTGAGGTGCATGATCATATACTCTGCAAATGGCGGCTGATACAACTGGCGGACTATGTGCGTAGGGAAATGTTCAACCGAATGCTGACTTATCCAAACAGGTATCCTCGCCATGTGGTAAGTGAGCGAATCGCGGTTATTTGGCGGATATATAATTCCCTGTGCAAATACCAGTATTAGTAAAACGGCTATGGCGCTCAATACAATTTTCTCGAACAGGTTGAGGTTCTTTAATCTTAAAGGTATCCTGTCGCGTAAAGTCAATATAAACAGCTTTAAATTCTCCTTTTTGTTGTAGATGTAAGATATACATCCTATGCAAATAATTGACCAGATCAAAAGGAGCGCTATAAACGTAATGCCTTTAAACAGACTTAATGCTTCAGTTACCAATACAACCAATAAAGAAAATAAAAGCACAGTTTGTAGCAGCAGTGAACGCTTATTTGATTGCGGACTACGTACACCAAGAATTAGAAGAGTTGCGGCAAAACAAATAAATGGTAAAAGTATAGCCATATAGGTTTATAACTGTGATATAAGAGAACTATAAAGGTATTATTCTGCTTTAAAAAACAATAAAGAAATTTGCTAAAGCCGCGCGGTATTCAACGCTAAACGTTTTAGGGGCATCGTAAATGACAAATTTACTGTGTGTTACAGGCACTTTCAGCAAACTAAAAGCCAATACTTCCCGGTGCGGCAGGTCAGCTTTAAAGGAGTGTATAGTGATACTTTTTTGCAGGTACAGCTGGTTCTGTGCGGCGATGGATCTTACCAGTTCAGCAGTGTTAATCGGCAATATCAGCCATAAAACACCTTGTTCAGTTAAGCTATTTAACGAATTAACTATCAACTTATTAAAAAAATCCTCATTGGCGTGTTTCGCAAGATTTTTTTTTGCCTCCGGTGATGTTAGAGAGTCAATATAAAAAGGCGGATTGGATACGATAAGGTCGTATTTTTTACCGGGGTAATCTTTAAAAAAATCAACAAAACTGCCTGGGTAAACGGTAAGACTGTCTGCAAATGGCGAAGCTGAAAAATTGCGCCCGGCTGTGGTTGCTGCCTCTTCATCTATCTCCACAGTGTCTATTTCTGCATCCGGAAAGCGCTGTGCCAGCATTAAGGCGATAACGCCCGTGCCGGTACCTATATCAAGTATCGATGCCGGGTTATCCGCGGCAGCTAAAGTACCCAGCAATACGCCATCGGTATTTATTTTCATGGCGCAGCCGGTTTGATCAACAGTAAATTGCTTAAACCGGAATAGCTGTTTGGCAGGCCCACTCATTTGTTCAGGTATTAAGCCTCGTAAAGTTCAAGCGGTAACCCGTCGGGATCGGGAAAAAAGGTATAGCGTTTGCCTGTAAACTCATCAACCTTTACAGGTTCGGTTATAACGCCGTTATCGTTCAGATGTGCTATCGCTATGTCTATGTCATCTACCTTAAAAGCTAAATGGCGCAAACCTGCCGCTTCGGGGCGCGATGGGCGGGGCTGAG
>JBDSIC010000285.1:0-2864 GCA_039918195.1 Mucilaginibacter sp. | reverse complement strand
TCCTTGTTTACGGTAACAGCCACATAGAGCGGCGCTTTTCCATCTTTGGCTAAATAGGCCCTTAACACGAAGTGAATTCGAAACGATTGTGCAGTTTTCATAAAAAACGATTTAAATTTTTAACTTTTTTGGTGCTCAAAACCATACGATCTAGCATGGTAAATAATAGTTGATCATTCAGTTCTTAAAAGATTTACACCCTTGTAAGATGCTGTTTATGAGCACGTAACATCAAAACTGAGCACCTAAGTTAAAAACTTAAATTAGGTGCTCAGTTAGGTGCACAGAAGTTGACGTTTCTTGAGGGTTATTGAGGGGATAATAAATGAAAAAACCCCTTAAATGTGCTATTTAAGGGGTTTTGAGACCTTTTCAAAGGCTAGGAAGTGCGCCCACCTGGGCTCGAACCAGGGACCAAAAGATTATGAGTCTTCTACTCTAACCAACTGAGCTATAGGCGCCGAAAACTTGTTGTTTTTCGAGGCGCAATATTACATATTTGCGCTCAATTAACAAAAGCTAAAAATGAAAAATATCAAAAACATCATTTTCGACTACGGTAACGTGATATTCACCATTAATTTTGACAAGGCGCAGCAGGCATGGAGTGCGCTGGGTGTCAGCGATTCAGGTAGATTTTTTGGCCATTTACAACAGGATGCTGTATTTGATGCTTTTGACCGTGGCGAAATCAGTCCGGATGCATTCCGGGACAGGATACGGGAGATAATAGGTAACAACAACCTCACGGATGAACAAATCAACAACGTATGGAACAGCCTGCTGGTAGGTATTCCCGACGGCAACCATGAGTTGTTGATGAAGTTAAAGGGCAAATACCGCACATTTTTGCTCAGCAATATCAATGCTATCCATTACGATCACATAATGGAGTACCTTAAAAACAAATTTGGCTTTGACGGTAATAATCATATTTTTGAAAAACTATACTATTCTCATTTTATTGGCAAACGCAAGCCGGAGCCTGCCATATTTGAACAGGTATTGCGCGAGAATAACCTTAAGCCTGAAGAAACCCTGTTTATTGACGACAGTCCGCAGCACCTGGCGGCAGCAAAAGCTTTAGGCATACAAACTTACCTGATGACTGCGCCCGATAATGTGCAGCTGTATTTTAAGACTAACGGGCTGTTGTAAACTTATATCTTCCTGCGTTTTTTTTCTTTAACTATCAAACCCAGTTCGCGGCTCATTTGGCCGGCAATGGCGGTATTTTCCTGCGCCCGGCGAAAAAGGTAGGGCAGCACGGCTTTAATTGGTCCGTACGGTACATATTTGGCCACATTGTACCCGGCGTGCGCCAAGTTAAAGCTCAAATTATCGCTCATGCCCAGTAATTGCGAAAAGTAAATATGCGGGTTTTTATGGTCTATCTTGTATTCATCCAGCATATCTGCCAGCAGGCGGCAACTGTGTTCGTTATGGGTACCGGCAACTATGGCAATGGTATTATGGTTTTGTACCGAGTAACGCAGCGCCTCATCATAATCTTTGTCGGTTGATTGCTTATCGGGTTGTATGGGTGATGGGTATCCCCTTTCTTCGGCGCGTTTGCGCTCTTTTTCCATATAGGCACCGCGTACAATTTTGGCACCAAGTATAAATCCTTCGTTTTGCGCGGCTGAGTGGTCGGCTTTTAACGAAGCCAGCTTGTCGTGGCGGTACAACTGGTAGGTATTATAAACAATAATACTTTTGGTGTTAAACCTGCGCATCATATCCAGCGCCAGGCTGTCAATGGTTTTTTGTATCCAGCTTTCTTCGGCATCTATCATAACGGGCACGCCCTGGTCATAAGCTTTTTGGCAGATGGCCAGTACCCTTTGCTGTAATTTTTCCCATTCGGCCTGTTCGCCCAAGTTAAGTTCGCCACCTGCGTCAAGCTTTTCGAGCAGGCCAAAGCGGCCAACGCCGGTTACTTTAAATACAGTGATGGGTATGGCGCTGTTGCCCGATGCCGTGTTAATGGTGCGGATGATCTCGTCGCGTGTATGGTCAAAAACAGGTTCTTCATCCTCCCCTTCTACCGAGTAATCTAAGATGGTGCCTACCCTGCCCGAAGCAAGGTTTTTTATAGTGCCGCTGCATTCGCCGATAGTTTCGCCGCCGCAAAAATGTTTGAATATGGTAGCCTTTATCAGTCCTTTGATTGGCAGGCCTATATTAACGGCAAAATTGGTTATCGGCGGACCTATCTTTACCAAAAAGTTTACATTGATGATGCGAAACAGCCAGTAAGCCCGCTTCAGGTCGAAGTTGGAGGCATGCCGGAAAGCTATCTCGGTATTTTCAAAAGATAGTTCGCCGGCGGGCGTAGTGCTGCCGTGAGAAGAATATGAGGTCATGATGCAAATTTAGAAAATGCATTTACATAACCCATTATTGCGCCAATAGTTTATTTTTGCTCCACATGATAGAATTTGAGTTAAATGGCGAGTTTATCCCGCTGATACAACTGCTTAAGGCCACCCACCTGGTATCAACCGGCGGCGAGGCGCAAATTGTTGTTACCGAAGGCGAGGTAAAGTACAATGGCACTGTAGATTACCGCAAGCGTTTAAAAGTTCGCCGCGGCGATGTAATAGAATTCAGGAAACAGACCATCAGGATAAAATAATTTATGGATACTATTTACAGCGACGGCTACCCTATTTATTTTGAAAACAGCATTGATGAACTGGTAAAGTTTATTGAGCAGGGCAAATACTCCCGTTTTTTTGTACTAACGGATGAGAACACCTCGGTACACTGCCTGCCCAAACTACAGGAAAAAATAGGCAGCACCGATAACTACGATATTATAGAAATAAATGCCGGCGAAGAAAGCAAGAACATTGACTTTT
>JBDSIC010000284.1:0-4553 GCA_039918195.1 Mucilaginibacter sp. | reverse complement strand
GTATCTCGTTAATGGTTTCGGCAGAAAAGCCGCGGCGGCGCAGGCCTACCGAGTTGATACCGATATACGACAAAGGTTCGCGCCCTGCCTTGGTATACGGTGGCACGTCCTTACGTACCAGTGATCCGCCCGATATCATGCTATGCGCACCTATTTCTACAAACTGGTGCACGGCAGATGTACCGCCGATGAAGGCATAATCGTACACGTTGATATGGCCGGCAAGTTGTACAGCGTTAGCTATAATTACATTATCGCCAATAACACAGTCGTGCGCTACGTGTGTGTAAGCCATCAGCAGGCAGTTGTTGCCTATGGTGGTGGTATTTTTATCAAGCGCGGTACCACGGTTAAGTGTTACGCATTCGCGGATGATGGTGTTATCCCCAATAGTAACCGTACTTGGCTCGCCTTTATATTTAAGGTCCTGCGGTGGTGCCGATACAACAGCACCCGGAAAGATGCGGCAGTTTTTGCCTATCCGCGCGCCATCCATTATCACACTGTTTGAGCCTACCCAAGTGCCCTCGCCTATCTCAACATCCTTATGTATGGTTACAAAAGGTTCTATTACAACATTATCAGCTATTTTAGCTTGTGGGTGTATGTATGCCAAAGGCTGTATCATGCGTCTTTATTTTTTGTTTTAACTATTTGGGCCATCAGTTCGGCCTCAACAACAACACGTTCGCCAACCATGCCAACACCTTTCATTTGCGCAATGCCACGGCGTATAGGCGCCATCAGGTCGCAGCGGAATATTATCGTGTCGCCGGGAGTAACCGGTGCCTTAAAGCGCGCGTTCTCAATTTTAAGGAAAAGGGTGATGTAATTCTCAGGGTCGGGTACGGTATTCAGTACCAGTATACCGCCGGTTTGTGCCATGGCTTCTATCTGCAACACACCCGGAAATAAAGGCGCGCCCGGGAAATGGCCCATAAACAGGTCCTCGTTCATGGTCACATTTTTCAAACCTACTACGTGTGTCTTTGTTAACTCGAGTATCTTGTCTATCATCAGGAACGGCTGCCTGTGGGGCAGTATGTTCATGATCTGCACCGTATCGTAGTGCGGCTTCATGTTCGGGTCGTACACTTTTAAGTGTTTGCGGCTCCTCTCTTTTTTAATGATAGCCTTTATTTTTTTGCCAAAGGCGATGTTTGCCGCATGGCCCGGCCTTGCAGCCATAATATGCCCCTTAAGCGGCACGCCAACTAAAGCTAAATCACCTATCATATCCAGCAGCTTATGCCTTGCCGGTTCGTTTTGGTGGCGCAGTTCAATATTATTCAATATCCCCTGCGGCGCAACGCTGATATCCTTACGGTTAAACAGCTTGGCCAAATGCGCTAACTCTTCATTATCCACTTCCTTATCAACCACCACGATGGCGTTATTAAGGTCGCCGCCTTTTATCAGGTCGTGCTTTAACAGCATTTCCAGTTCATGCAAAAAGCAAAAGGTACGGCATGATGCTATCTCTTTAGTAAAATCGGTAATGGTGGTTATACTGGCATGCTGGCTGCCTAATACATCCGAATTATAATCAACCATACAGGTAAAGCGGTAATCGTCAAGCGGCATGGCCACCATTTCTACCTTACGGTCTTCTTCGGTATAATGTATGTTATGGGTGATGTAGTAATACTCGCGGTCGGCATCCTGGTCAAGGAAACCCCCGTTGGTTAGCGCCTCAACAAATTGTATCGAGCTGCCGTCCATAATGGGTATTTCAGGCCCGTCAAGGTCTATCAGCACGTTATCTACTTCCAGGCCTACCAATGCTGCCAGCACATGTTCCACCGTGCTTACACTGGCACCGTTCTGGGTTATAGTTGTACCGCGCGAAGTATCGGTTACATTATCCACGTCGGCATCAATAACAGGTTGCCCTTCTATATCTACCCTCCTGAATTTGTAGCCGTGGTTTTCGGCTGCAGGGTTAAAGGTCATGGTAACGCGCTCGCCGGTATGCAGGCCTGTGCCCGAAACCGAAACCGGCGCTTTAATAGTTCGTTGTTTTATATTCATATGCTTAACATTAACCGCATTATTGATTTGCTTTATGCAGTCCGGCAATTATTTTTTCCAATTCGGCAACCCGGTTCTCCAGATCGGGTAACTTATGTATTTTTACGTAATTCTTCAGGTAGTCCCTATAGGTTGTATAAGGCGAGCCGCCCCATTGCTTACCTTCTTCTTTTATCGAACTGTTAACACCTGTTTGTGCGGCTAACATTGTGCCGTTTGCAATACTTAAATGCCCGGCCACACCTGCCTGCCCGGCTATAACTACCCGCTCGCCAATTTTTGTACTGCCTGATATGCCTGCCTGGCCGGCAATAACTGTATTGGCGCCTACCTCGGCATTATGGGCAATTTGTACCAGGTTATCTATTTTTACACCTTTACGAATGATGGTAGAGCCCATTGTAGCACGATCAATAGCCGTATTGGCGCCTATCTCCACGTTGTCTTCTATTACTACATTGCCTATCTGGCTTATCTTTTTGTAGCTGCCGTCATCAGCAGGTGCAAAGCCAAAACCATCGCTGCCAATTACGGCACCCGAGTGGATGATCACATCGTTCCCTATCACGCAATCGAAGTATATTTTTACACCCGAAAACAGGGTCACATTACTGCCAATGGTCACATTATCGGCAATGTACGTATTCGGATATATCTTTGAGTTATCACCAACCTTAGCATTGGGGCCTATGTAGGCAAATGCGCCTATATAAACATTATTGCCAACCGTTGCTGTCGGGTGAATAAAGTGCGGATGCTCATACCCGGTTTTGTTTAGTTTTATGGTATTGTATTGTTCCAGCAATACCGAAAACGCGCTGTAAGCATTCTCAACACGTATCAATGCAGCGTTTACAGGCCCGGTAAGTTCATAGTCGTTATTAAT
This sequence comes from Mucilaginibacter sp., assembly GCA_039918195.1. Lineage (GTDB taxonomy): Bacteria > Bacteroidota > Bacteroidia > Sphingobacteriales > Sphingobacteriaceae > Mucilaginibacter. The sequence goes on along the minus strand of JBDSIC010000284.1, from coordinate 1,636 downwards.
AATAACTACCGAGGCCCCGGTGGTATATAAAAACTGTTCGTACTTTGGATTTGCTAAAAAAGATAACGACCCGGCAGTAGCTTCTTCTATTTTAGCCAGTTTATCAACCGCCGCCATAGCATCGCCTTCAACCGTTCCGTTTAACAATAAGCTTATCTGCTGCGCAGTAAATTGCATCGTACAAATTTATATGTTAATATTAAAGCAACAAATAATACAAACGCTCATATCCTACATCAAGTGTTTAGCATAGCAAAGTATGTATTTTTTTACAGTTTTTGATAATGCCGAAAGGTTTTCGTTGTCACTGGCTGTAGTTATATCCTTCACACTGCCATCCTTCATTAAAATACGGATGTTGGTATCATCCGCTTTATAGGCATTATTAAATATAGTATCGGTAAATACAAAGTACCGGGCTTCGTCAATCGTTATATTATAATGTGCTGCCGCCTTATGCAATAACCCGTTTACAACGCCGGCATCGGGCTGCTCGTTGGTAATATCTACATGGAACAAATTACGGTGTACCAGGTTGCGGCAAAGGGTGGCCAGCACCACATCATCGCAGTTCATCCAAACCTTTACAGCCGACATGATGTCCGTATCATCGAGTTCCGCAAAAGTTTCCAGGTGTACGGCATCATGTATAAATTCTTCGCGGCTTATGGTATTGTATAAAAAATGGCATAAGGCCGGCGTACAAAAAAGCTCTTTACCTTGCAAAGCTAATTCGCGGGCGCGCACCAGTATTTTAGCCAGTGCCTGCTCTGCCGCAATTACCGTTTTGTGCAGGTACACCTGCCAGTACATCAGCCTGCGTGCAATCAGGAATTTCTCGACCGAATAAATGCCTTTTTCTTCTACCACTATTTCATCGTCGCGTATGTTCAGCATTTTTATGATACGGTCTGACCCAACCAGCCCTTCCGTAACACCTGTGAAAAAACTGTCGCGGTTCAAATAGTCAAGCCTGTCCATATCCAATTGCCCCGATACCAGCTGGTGCAGGAAACTGCGCGGGTAGGTGCCGTTGAATATATCAATAGCCATAGTCAGACCGCCATTAAAATAGTCGTTCAGCTTGGTCATCAGCAGGGCAGAAATATCTTCGTGACTGATACCGTCCACAATAGTATGTTCCAGCGCGTGCGAGAACGGGCCGTGCCCTATATCGTGCAATAAAATAGCAATAATAACCGCCTCTTCTTCCGCCTCGCTTATGTCGTGGCCCTTATTGCGCAGCGTTTCAATGGCCATATCCATCAGGTACATGGCGCCAATGGCATGGTGGAAACGGGTATGCAGCGAGCCCGGATAAACCAGGTGCGTAAGCCCCAATTGCTTAATATGCCTTAGACGCTGAAAGTACGGGTGCTCGATCAGGCTGAATACCAGCCCGTCCTGGATACTTATGAAGCCGTATACGGGGTCGTTTATAATTTTCTTTTTGTTCAATGCGGTAGTAAAAACTGTGCAAATGTGTTAATTATGCTTAACTAATGTATGGTCTAATTGTTATTTTTTGTTAATACCGCCAATTATAAACAACAAAAAGTGTTGCTTTGTAGTTATAACCCCACTTAGATACGTAAGATTATGCAGGATACCACGATATTATGGGCCGATGACGAAA
>JBDSIC010000283.1:0-5885 GCA_039918195.1 Mucilaginibacter sp. | reverse complement strand
GAAAGCGACCGTATGGACCCAAAGGCTGTGTAGATAGTGTTTGATGGCATGGTTGCCCGCATTCTTCGCGAAGCAAAAGCAAAGGGTTATCATTCGTTTAAGGCTTTTGAAACAGATAGTTATGAGGCCGGCTACCAGGATTTCAGCACTGATTTTCGCGCGGAATTTAAAAAGCGCCGCGGATATGATTGTTTAGCATGGTTGCCTGCCTGGACGAACGAAAAACTGGTTATTGCCGGCGAAGAACTTACCGGCCGTTTCCGCCAGGATATGCGGCAAACGATATCTGACCTGTTGACAGACCGCTTTTACGGCGAACTACGCCGCCTTGCGGATGCTAATAAAATGACCTGGATGACCGAGCCTTATTGGGGCATGGCGCTAGACTGGCGCACAACCGGCTCAAGATCGACAATGCCGGGGTGTGAATTTTGGGTGGCACCCAGCACTTCAACCGCTAACCCAAGTTATTTAATTGGTGCCGCGCCGGATATTGCGGCCTTATACGGATTACCTGTGGTTTGGGCAGAATCATTTACGGCCGAATCATTTAACAGTGCCTGGCGTAACGATCCTTATTTTTTAAAGCCCTGGGGCGATATTGCTTTTTGCAAAGGCATTAACCAGTTTTTTATGCACGGCTTTACCCACAACCCTTTCGACGATCGTTACCAGCCGGGTGTGAGTATGGGTATTTGGGGTACGCAAATGACACGCCATGCCACTTGGTGGCCGTACGCTTTACCGTGGCACACCTACCTGGCGCGTTGTCAGTTTATGCTGCGCCAGGGCCGCCCTGTTAATGATGTATTATCGTACCCGTCACGTATCGAAGGTGTATCCGGCCCGGTGGTTAATTCGGGTGAATACAGGCAGGTAGTGTTAAACGATGAATCGCTGTTTACGCGTATTTCGGTTATTAACGGTCGCATAGTAGTTAAAGGTGGCGGTGATTTTGCCGCGCTGGCACTTGCCCCCTGGACCGCATTTAAACCCGAAGCCCTGGGCCGTATTCGCGACCTGGTAAAGGACGGTGCTACATTAATTGCCGGCAGGCCGCCTGCAAAATCGCCGAGCATGCAAAACTACCCGGCAAGCGACAGCGAAGTTGCGGCACTGATAACCGAAATATGGGGTCCCGATGGCTCACCTAATGAACTGGCACTGGGCAAGGGCAAGGTGATCAATAACGGCAATGTAGCTGAGGCGATGAGTAAAATAACCGCCCCGGATGTTCGCTTTACTTCTGCCAATCCCGAAAGCCTGAAAGGCGTAGACTTTGTCCATCGCCGCGACGGGGATACCGAAATTTACTTTATCTGCAACCCCGGTAACAAGGCTGTTGATATTACTGCTGATTTCAGGGTATCGGGCAAAGTTGCCGAGCAATGGGATGCGGTAAGCGGCACTACACTTGCCATAACCAACGCGCAGCAAAAAGGTGGCCGCACGCTGGTACCTGTACATTTTGAGCCGCGGCAGTCGTTCTTTGTCGTGTTTAAAAATGCAGCTTCGCCACAGGTAATAGCTAACCTTACGGCAGCTAAGCACACTACGGTTGCGCCGATAACCGGCAGCTGGGATATTGCTTTTGATACCAAATGGGGCGGCCCTGCAAAAATTAAGTTTGACACTTTGCAGGACTGGAGCAAGCGCCCCGAAGAAGGCGTGAAATATTACAGCGGTACCGCGGTTTATAGCAAAAATTTTGATGTGCCGGCATCTGCACTAAAAAACAAGGCTTTATATATAAACCTCGGTGAGGTACAAAACATAGCCCGCGTAAACCTAAACGGGAAGGATATGGGTATAATTTGGTGCGCACCATGGCAGGCCGCCATCCCGCAGGGGTTATTAAAGAAAAAAGGAAATAAGCTCACCATACAAGTGGTTAACACCTGGGCCAACCGATTGGTGGGCGACGAGCAAAAACCCGATGATGCTGAGTTAGTAGCGTGGAACCCGCCCGGCGACCGTAAAGGCAGCTACGACAAATCGGTAGGCTCGCGCCATTTAAAGGACCTGCCCGACTGGCTGGTACGCGGTACGGAACGCCCGGCAACAGGCAGGTATACCTTTTCTACCTGGCGGTTTTATAACAAGGAGGCGCCGCTTATACCGGCAGGTTTGCTTGGCCCGGTAACCATTACCGCTGCTACTGAATAATAACTGGATCTGACCTTAATACAGCCCCGCTAACCGGATATGTGGCGGGGCTTTTTTCTAAGGTTAACATTTTACTGCGCCTTAGCCGACAACGAAAACGGCCTGTCCTCCATCCTAATCCCTCTCGACATATTAGGCTTATCACCCATTTCAAACTGCAGTACCCCACAGTTAGTAATATCGCTATGTGTAATAAAATTATGCTGCAAGTCTTTCCCATTCAGCGTGGCTGATTGGATGTAGACATTATCCTTACTGTTATTAACCCCCTCTATCACAAATTTTTTACCATTCTCAAGCGTTAGGGTAGCTTTTTTAAATACCGGGCTGCCAATAACGTATTGGTCGGTGCCGGGGCAAACGCTATAAATGCCCAATGCGCTGAGTACGTACCATGATGACATTTGGCCCTGATCCTCGTCACCGGGATAGCCTTTTTCGGTACTGTTGTATAGTTTGGCCATTACATTACGTGCGTGGAACTGTGATTTCCAGGGCTGACCTGCGTAGTTGTACAAATATATCATGTGTTGTATGGGCTGATTACCATGCGCATACTGGCCCAGGCTGTCCAATTGCATCTCGGTCATTTCGTGCAGCCACCAGCCGAGGTAGCCGCCTGTATGCACGGTGTTAGGTTCGGTAAATACCGAATCCATTTTGGTGATAAATTTCTTTTCGCCGCCCATCAGGTTTTGCAGACCCTGTACATCGTGAAAAACCGACCATACCCAGTGCCAGGCGTTGCCCTCTACATAAGGGCCGCCCCACGAGTATTTATCAAACTCTGGTTGCCAGTTGCCGTTGGCCTGCCTGCCGCGCATAAAGCCGGTGGCCGGGTCATAAATGTTTTTGTAATTATACATCTGCCGGGCAAATATTTCTTCGTAAAAAGGCTGGTTAGTTAATTTTGCCAGTTGGTAGCCACAAAAATCATCATATGCTGATTCCAATGTTTGCGCCACTTCGCCCGAGCCTAATTTTTCGGGCGAAGGGATATAACCTAACTGGAAGTATGCCGCAGCCTGGGGCCTGCCATTTGCTGCGCCACCGGGGCCTTTATTGGTGGCCTCGTGGTAATAGGCTTCGAGCGTTTTTTTCGGGTCGACGGTTTTTATGCCTTTTACCCATGCATCGGTTATCAGCGAAATAGCGTGGTTGCCCAGCATTCCACCCGTTTCGCCGGGTGTTGACCAGGCAGGGAACCAGCCGTATTGCTTTTGTGCCTCCACCAAGGCATTTACATATTGCCCCTGCATGGTAGGGTGCATAATGGTATTCAGCGGGAACTGCGCCCTGAATGTATCCCAAAAACCGTTATCGGTATACATATACCCATCGTGCAGTTTACCATCATAAGGGCTGTAATAATATGGTTTGCCCTCTTTATTGTACTCGAAAAAGCTGTGCGAAAACAGGTTGGCACGAAACATACATGAATAAAAAGTTGCCTTATCGTCCTCGCTGCCGCCTTCTACCAGTATTCTATTAAAAAGCTTGTTCCATATTTTGTAGCCTGCCAGTTTGGTATCCTCCAGCTTTTTATAGCTGCCCAGTTCGCGGGCCAGTGTTAGTTCGGCCTGTTCGGGACTGATGTATGACGAAGCAGTTTTTAACTGCACGGTAGCGCCGTCCTTAAATTTAATATAAGCGCCTACCCCATTCCCTTCACCGCTTTGTTTGCCGGCGGCTATAACCCCTTTTTTGTTCTCCCAAGTGCCATATTTTTCAAAAGCCTTATCAAATACTATCACAAAATAACTCCTGAAACCCCGCGGGGTAAAACGCGCGTTATTTATCCAGCCGGTTATCTTACGCTCAGCAGGGATGATCTTTACATTGCTCATCATATTGTACCCGTCAAGTACCACATAGGCGCTATCCCCTTTGGGGAAACTAAACCTGATATGCGCGCCGCGCTCGGTGGGAGACATCTCGGTGATTACCCGGTTCTCAAATGTTACTTTGTAATAGTTAGGCTTAGCTACCTCATTTTTGTGGGTGAATTTGGCACCACGCAATTGTTCCATTACTACCAGTTTTCCTTTAACCGGCATAAGCGAAAATACCGCGTAATCATTCATCCAGGGGCTGCACTGGTGTGTTTGCTGGAAACCGCGGATAGAATCTTTTGAAAACTGGTACTTCCAGCCGTCACCATTTTTTCCGGTTTGAGCCGTCCAGGTGTGCATGGCAAAAGGCAGCGAAGTGGTTGGGTAAGTATTTCCATAGGATAGCGACTCTTTAGAATCGGTACCCTGTAAGGTATTGGCATATTTTACCAGGTCAGCTTCCTGTGCAAAGGCACAATGGCTAATAAGCAATGCACAGGCTGCTAAAAACTTCTTCATAATGGCTGTTTTCTATTTATCGTTCCTAAATTGTTCGGCTGGCAAGCCCGCTTTGTTAGTTAAATTGGTAACCACCGAATTGGTGAACGCATACCGTACAAATACCGGTTTTTGTACACTCCCGGTTTTTAAAATGATGCTATCGCCCTCTATCACCGCATTGGCGGCATAAAAAACTTTGTTGCTGCCGGCAATAAAAAAATTGGCGGGCGGTTTATTATCGGCAGTGGTTAAGCCGCCGGCAAGTGTTTCTGCTTTGTAAGATAGTTTTACCGCGCTGCCATCAATTGTTACAGTGCTCACCTGCGGGCCTAAGTACTGTGTATTAATATGGTATACATTATTCAGCGCGATATTAGCTAAGCGGTTGCCCACCGGCTTTTTATCGCGGGGATGAATATTCTTTGGATCTTCACTGTCGAGCGTGATAACCATTTCGGTATTTTGTAAAGCTCTTGCCTCCGCCTGCCCCTCGCGGAAGATGGCGTAATAATCATCCACCAAGTCCTCGCGCCTGTCAAATAAAGGGGCAACCTGCACGTAGTAAAATGGTAACGGCCCCTGGCCAAAATCCTTGCGCCAACCCTCTATCATACGGGTAAGCAGGCGGGTGTACTTCTTGCCTTCCCAGCGGTTAGTTTCGCCCTGGTACCACAAAAAACCTTTGATGCTGAAACCGGCCACCGGCGCTACCATGGCGTTATATAGTAAGGTGGGCAGCACCACTTTTTCAAACGTAGCATTAGGCGTAACCGGTAATTTTGATTTGGGATCGGCATCGTATCGTTTAAGCGATTGGTCGACCGTATCTGTAGCCAACACTTCGCGGCTTGTCCAGGCCTGTATGGCCGATGCTCCCACTGATGACAGGATAATACCCACCGGAACATTGAGCTTGCTTTGTAACGCCCGGGCAAAATAATAGCCTACACCACTAAACTCCTTTATATTTTCGGGCGTACATACCAGCCATTTGCCCTCGAAAGCGTCATGCGGCTGTGCCTTAAAATCAGTATTAACGGTAAGCAGCCTGATGTTTGGGCAATTGGCTGCAGGCACTTCTGTTTCATAATTTACCACGCCATTGATATCGCCTTTATCCCCATTCATTTTATACCGCATGTTAGACTGACCGCTGGCAAACCACACCTCGCCTATCAGCAGGTTATCAAATGTAATATGAGCGCCATTACTGCCAATGGTTAGGGTATATGGTTGATAATCGCCGTAAATTGCTTTTGGTACCGCTATTACACCGCGCCAGTTGCCTTTTTTATCTGCTTTAACATTTACTGCATTACCCCACCAGGATGCTTTTATAACCACCTTTTTACCTGCCGTGGCTTTGCCCCAAATAGTAAAGGGTTT
>JBDSIC010000282.1:0-2728 GCA_039918195.1 Mucilaginibacter sp. | reverse complement strand
GGTTGATGCCAAAATTAACATTGGATACGTTCAGGCTGTTGCCGGGCGTTTTTACCTGTATCAGCATATCGGGTGTGCCGGGCTCAATACCGGTATTGCCCGAATTATTGGTACCGTACGACCCGCCCGATGGCTGCCAGTTAGAAGGCAGGTTAGGCGCAACTTCACTCAGCGACCCGCCAACAACTACATCATTGGCAGATATGGCAACCCGGTAAGTGCCGTTATTATTATTGGTTAACGCATAGCTGCCATCGCTGGCTAAAGGCGCTTTGTTCACAATGGTATTGGTGTTGTCAATCAAATAAGCATACAGCACCTTGCCCGACACATCCTGCAAACCTTCGCCCGAAATAGTGCCGTCAGCGCCGCCGTTACCGTCATTAAACACTGCCCCTGATATGCTGATGCCCAAAACATCCTTTAACTTATAATCTTCGGTTTCGCCGTCGGCGGCAAAAGATATGCTGCGTTCATCAAGGGGTGTATTCGTATCATCTATCAGCGTTGAGGTAGTAACCCTGAACCGGGAATATAACGGGCCTGTCTTGATGATGTTCCTGAAAAAAGAGTTGGGGTAAGTAAGCGTATAGCTTTGGTTATTGGAGTTGGCAGGCACATTTACGCTCACCTGTTCATCAGCGCCAAATACGCCGTCCTGGTTAAAATCAAGCCAGCCACGCAGGCGTGCGGCCACGTTTTTGGTGTTGGTAGCGCGCAGAATTATCACAATATCGCCGGCCTGGTTCACTTTTACATTGGGCAGTGTCGCGGGGTCAAATGTATTTTCGTCGTCGTTACCGGTAACATTATCATTGTTTGAGCTGACCGTACCCGCCGGCTGCCCGTCAGGGTCGACGTTATCAGCGCCAATGAATACAGTGGCTTTGGCTATCAGCGGGGTAGTAGTATAATCAATAACCGGGTAAGTGCCGTCGCCCGCGAAATAATCCGTTATCTGGAACTGCTCCATGTAGTGCCCTGCCGTGCCATAGCCCTGCGGGTCATCGCCCAGGTCAAAGGGCAGCACAAAGCCGATGGCCATAGCGGTAAGTCCCGAACCCTTCATAGATACATCTTTAAGCTCCCTCGCGCCATGCGCGAACATTACCGCCTGCACGCCAAAGTTACCCGGCAGCAGGTCGGCAAATAATTTGAATGACCTGCCGCTATTGCTCAGCTCCAATTTATAATGGTCGTCGGCGTTATTGCCCTGGCTGCGCTTGTTCAGCAATTGCCAGGCAATGGAGTTGGGGGTACTGCCCGATATAAATTCTCCGCCCGCGTCAATGGATTCCGCGTCGGCGATGATCATGCCGGGGTAAACCACGTCGGTATATACGCCATTGATGAGGATGGCCACTTTAACGTCAATATCAAATACAGATGACCCGCCGTAAGGAGCAGATATGCCCGATGCGGGCACCCCGCGCGAATCGGGTTTGGGCAAGTTATTACCGGAATAAATAAGATCTAAACCATCCCCGCTGAAACTGCCGGGCGTGTATACCAGCATGGCAGGTCCGCCGGTTGTTTGCAGGTTGCTGATGACGGCGGTTATCCTCACCGTAGGCGAGAATTGCCATACATAGGTACCGTTAATAAGGTTGCTGCCGCCGGCCCCGGCTGGCTGGGTGATAAGTGTTGAGCCGGTGGTGTTTTTGTCCCACGTAAGCCAGTACACCGAATTGACCAGGTTGGTACCGGCAGTACCGCCTATGGCAAACTGCGCCGAGGCTTTTGTAAACACCTGCATGAATAAAATACACAGAAGAAACCTTAAAAAGTATTTTTTAATCATAGGATATTACATTTATATATGCCATGCTGCGCGGTACTAATATTTCGGTAAACATATAGCATATGCGGCCTGATTATCACGGTTATGGCAAATATATTTTACAGCGGTTTTATATAAACACATCAGTAAAAATATAATAATAGCCGGTTAAAAGCGACTATTCTTTTATACTATCATCGCCGGATAAAGGTTTCGGTAAAAAAATGCCTGAAAGGAGTAAAGGGATATTCTATATTGGAGGAACTTGTGCCACCTCGCTAAAACTATTCTCCCTCCATTTATGTTACCCAATAAACAAATCGACAACTATGAATTCATTTTTCAAAGCGCTTATTGCAGGCTACGGCGCTAAAAAATTAGGCGGCGGCTGCTTTTCAACTATCGTGATATTTATTTTGATCTACGTGGCTTTGGGGCAATGCAACCGTACCTCTAACGCAGCTCCACTTCCGGCTACTATAAAGGTGCATACTGTTCAACATAAGGAGCTATAAAGCAAAATATCGCTAAGAAGGAATGTGCGTGGTAGTATAATGCGTTATGCTACCGGCTTATAAAATTGCTGCAGTTTTTCGTACAATTGGTCAACCTGGAAAGGTTTTGACAGGAAATCCTGCATGCCTACTTCCCTTATCCGCGAGTAAACATCGCCCGAAACAGAGGCGGTTAAAGCAATTATAGGTATCTGTGATTTTATCTTATCAGTAAGCGCACGGATGGCAAGGGTAGTTTCGTAACCATCCATAATAGGCATGTGAATATCCATCAGTATCCCATCGAAATTATCAAGCGATAATTTATTTACGGCATCCTGCCCGTTTAAGGCCACGCAAGTTTGTATATCCCATTTATCCAGCAATTTCTGTAACAGCAGGATATTGATATTATTGTCTTCGGCGATAAGGAGTTTAAGGCCCTTCATGCTGG
>JBDSIC010000281.1:0-8152 GCA_039918195.1 Mucilaginibacter sp. | reverse complement strand
TGTCTGCCGCAGGCGTAACAAAACCCAGGTTACTAAGGCCATTAACAGTAAACAGGTTTTCGTACAGGTTTAGCTGCAAATCTGATGCTTTGTTGTAACTGAATGCCGTATTTTGCCCGGCTACTTTTGAAGATATGGTAACCTCGTGTATCTTATTTGGCCGCTCAAAATTAAATTGCGATAGTGATTCGGACTGGTAAAGGATTCCCCTGCCGTTAGAGTCAAGGTCGAGCACACTCCTAACCTCCTTGCCCAAAAGTTTTTTAGGTGCCCTAAGAAGCCTTTGCACACCCTTTATATATACCGCGCAGGAGTAGGCGTTCACTTCGTTCAAATAATACTCTCGTTTTTTTATTACCTCGCGCATAATATCCATACCGGGGTCTTGCGAACGTTTGCCGGTAACTGTAACTTCCTGCAGGTTAAATATCTCATCCTGCATCTGCACGTTTAGCTCTTCGTCGTGGTTGATTATGGTTATGTGTACCGTTTTTTCTTTATAACCTACAAAGCGGTACATAATATTGTATTCGCCGGGCGCTAATTTGAGCTGGTACCTGCCATACTCATTAGCCGTGGTGCCATAAGTAGAGTTGCGGATATATACCGAAGTAAAAGGGATAATGTTATTTTTCTCATCCGCAATGCGGCCCGACAACAAGTATTGCTGCGCAAATAGGTTACCGGCACATAAAAGACTAAAAATCAATAGTAAGGCTCTTCTCATATTCTTCACAATTAATGCTTTAAGCCGTCAAAATGTTTCATAATTTAAGGAATATATTTGAAAGCGGAATTTATCAGCCCCAAATAAATGGTAATGCTTAATTTTGCCCAATAAACTGACGATATGTACACTACCTTAAAACCGGTTCTTCAGCAAGAGTTAACCGAAATAGAAAACGCGGGTCTATATAAAAAAGAACGCATCATCACCTCTGCGCAAGGTGCCGATATAACCGTGCAGGGCGGGCAGGAAGTGATAAACTTTTGCGCCAACAACTACCTGGGCCTTTCGGGAAATCAACAAGTGATAGACGCGGCTAAAGCGGTAATGGATACGCATGGCTACGGGCTATCGTCGGTACGCTTTATTTGCGGCACGCAGGATATCCATAAGGAGCTTGAAAAGAAGATAGCCGAATTTTTAGGCACCGAGGATACCATTTTATATGCCGCGGCATTTGATGCCAACGGAGGGGTGTTCGAGCCGCTATTTAACGAGCAGGATGCCATCATATCTGATACGTTGAACCATGCCTCTATTATTGATGGGGTGCGTTTATGCAAGGCCCAGCGCCTTCGTTACCTGCACGATGACAGGGCCGACCTGGAGGAAAAACTACAGTCAACCCAGCACCTTCGCCACCGCATTATTGTAACCGACGGGGCATTTAGTATGGATGGCACCGTAGCACAACTTGACAAGATATGTGAGCTGGCCGAAAAATATACCGCGCTGGTTATGATAGACGAAAGCCATTGCAGCGGCTTTATGGGCAAAACAGGGCGCGGTACGCACGAGCACCATAACGTAATGGGTAAAATAGATATCATCACCGGCACGCTTGGCAAAGCTTTGGGCGGCGCCTCGGGCGGGTTTACTTCCGGGCGTAAAGAGATCATTGATATGCTGAGGCAGCGCTCCAGGCCTTACCTGTTCAGTAATACGCTTGCACCCGCAATAACAGGTGCATCCATAGCCGTGCTGGATATGCTGCGCGAAACCACCGACCTGCGCGACAAACTGGAACTGAACACCCAATACTTCCGCCAAAAAATGACCGAAGCGGGATTTGACATAAAACCGGGCGTACACCCTATTGTACCTGTGATGCTGTACGATGCCAAATTGGCGCAGCAATTTGCCGCCAGTATGCTGGAAGAAGGCATCTATGTCATCGGATTTTACTATCCCGTTGTACCGCAGGGCAAGGCCCGCATCAGGGTGCAGCTATCAGCCGCGCACGAAATGCATCATTTAGATAAGGCCATTGCGGCTTTTACTAAAGTGGGCAAGGAGTTAGGGGTTATTAAATAATACGTATACATTTATTATATTTGTACGTATAGACTACCGGCTATGGAAACATCAAAATTAACATTAAGCATAAAGGCTGACAAAATTGCGAAGGCGAAAAAATATGCGGAAGAGCATCATACCAGCGTATCTAAATTGGTTGACCAATTTTTTGATGAGATAACTAAAGAAACTAACATACAAGATGATCCTTTATTAAAAAGATTAAGTGAAATAACTATACCGGATGATATAAAACAGTTAACCGGTATATTAAAAGGAAAAGTACCTGATGATGTTAATCTGCAGGACCTGAAATACGAATACCTGAAAGAGAAATATGGCTTATAAGCAATTATTTTTAGACAGCGATATTCTTTTAGACATGCTTTTGGAAAGAGAGCCCTTTTATGGTTTCTCACAATTGCTTATCATTGAAAGTAACGATAAAGGATATAGCTTAAATACTTCAGCATTAATTATAGCCAATATCCATTACATATTAGCTAAAAAAACAAATAAATTATATGCCAGGGAAGGAATAAGAAAACTCATTGGCAGGGTAAATGTATTATCATTTGAAATGGATGATATCAGCATGGCCTTAGAAAGTAGATTTGACGACCTGGAAGATGCTATACAATATTATATAGCTAAAAAAAATAAATGCGATGCTATTTTAAGCCGCAACATAAAACACTATAAATTAGCAGAGCTGCCTGTACTTACAGCAGAACAATTTTTAAGAAGTTTCCTATTCTAATGCAAGAAAAAATAGATAAATACAGCAAAGAAATAAGTGACCTGGTTAAGGCATCGGCCGATGAACTGGAAGCGTTCCGCATCAAATTTTTAGGCACAAAGGGCATTATTAAAGACCTGTTTGAGGACTTTAAAACCGTAGGCGCAGAAGAAAAACGGACCTTTGGTAAAGTGCTTAACCAGTTTAAGCAAATGGCCGAAGCCAAATATAAGGAGTTAAAAGAAAGCCTGGATACGCAGCCAACAACCGGCAGTAACGAGCAGGACCTCACGCTGCCCGGCGAAGGTTTTAATATAGGCTCGCGCCACCCGCTTACTTTGGTGCGTAACGAGATCATAGATATTTTTAAACGCCTGGGCTTTGTAGTGGCCGAAGGGCCCGAGATAGAGGACGACTGGCACAACTTTTCGGCGCTTAACTTCCCCGAGGAACACCCGGCGCGGGATATGCAGGATACCTTTTTTATTAAAAAGAATGCCGGCAGAGATGATATTGCCCTGCGCACGCATACTTCATCGGTACAGGTGCGTATGATGGAGAACGGCAAGCCGCCGTTCCGCGCTATTATGCCGGGGCGCGTATACCGTAACGAGGCCATATCAGCCCGGGCACATTGCTTTTTTCACCAGGTAGAAGGTTTATATGTAGATGAGAACGTATCATTTGCCGACCTGAAACAAACCCTTTACCACTTTGTACAAGAGCTTTACGGCGAGGGCACCAAAGTGCGTTACAGGCCATCGTACTTCCCGTTCACCGAGCCATCGGCCGAGATGGATGTGTCGTGCAGTATCTGCAAGGGCGCAGGCTGTAATATGTGTAAGTACAGCGGCTGGGTAGAAATACTGGGCTGCGGCATGGTTGACCCTAACGTTCTCGAGAACTGCGGCATCGACAGCAAAAAATACACCGGATTTGCCTTTGGAATGGGCATTGAGCGTATCACTAACCTTAAATATGTGATACGCGACCTCCGCCTTTTCTCAGAAAACGACGTACGCTTTTTAAAGCAGTTTCAAACAGAGATTATATGAGGAAAGTAGCTGTAGGGATATTACTTAGCCTCTTTTTTATTTCGTGCGGAAAAAAAAACGATATCATAAATTATGTTCCTTATGTGGCTGTAAACGAAATCGTACAGATAAATGACCCTAACTACACCCTGAACGGCATTGGCGGGCATGCGCTTATCGACGGCGGTGTTAAGGGTATTGTGGTATACCACCGATCGGATGGCAACTACGTGGCCTACGACCGCTGCAGCAGTTATGAGCCTGAAAAAAGGTGTGCTGTTAACATAGACGAAGTTGCTTTCCAGGTGGTTGACCCATGCAGCGGATCGAAGTTTTTACTGGATGACGGAACCCCGGTTAAAGCCCCGGCTTCACGGTCGTTGCGGTCATATACCGTAATTAAACGAAACATATATGAACTACAGATAGTTAACTGATTAATGGAAGCCGATAAAATAAAAGAGAGTATAAAGCGCGCGGCACAAGATCTGTTCCGCAAATTCGGCTACCATAAAACCAGCGTTAACGAGATAGCCCGTAAGGCCAAAATTGCCAAGGCTACCATCTATAAATATTTTAACAGTAAGGAAGAGATACTCCACTCCCTGCTAATGGATTACATCCGTGTAAGCGTGGATGAGTTGATACACATTAATACACCCGAAAAAGACGAAGAGGAGCACCTTACCAACCTCATCATGAAAACCTGCCGCCTGTCGTACACGGTATGTAACGAGTTTATCGGCTGGGAGTTTATCCGCGAATCGGCCAACTCGCAGGCTTTCCTCAAAAATCTGTCTAACGAACTGGAAGACCTGCTGGTACTGTCGTTTACCCAGCTAACCGGTATACGCAAGCACAAAACCTACCAGCAACGGCTGCGCTTCCTCATTAAATGCAGCAAAAGCATCGTATTCAGTTTTGCCTTTACCTCGGTAAGCGACTCGGACGTGCGCAAGAACTTTGTTTCCTTTCAGAAAGAGATATTGCCGTATTTAGTTAAGGCGGCATTAGTGGTTTAGGGTCGAAGAGCCTCACCTAATCCGATAGCTATCGGATCCTCTCCAAAGGAGAGGACTTTCTTATACCGGATTTCTGCTTCTTCTATAATTATTTTATCAAATACTTGCATCATTAAATATTTATCCATTACTTTGAAAACAAAAGTACTTTCAAGTGGAAGAAAAACAATTGCACGACGACCTGGCCTCCATTCGTAATTTGATGGAGCGTTCATCAAAATTCATCTCGCTGAGTGGCCTTTCGGGTATACTAGCCGGTATTTATGCGCTTATCGGATCGGGTTTTATTTACTATGCCATGCGCCCTGTAATGTCCCGCTTCCCGTTAGCTGATAACGAAACCATAACCTTTACAGATGATTTTTGGGGCGAAACTTCTTTTATAAATATACTTGTTTTGGTAGGCGCGCTGGTACTTGTAGCCTCGGTGGCTACCGGCGTTTTCTTAACCATACGTAAAGCAAAAAAGAAAGGGCAACCAGTTTGGGGCAACACCAGTAAACTGCTGTTATTTAATATGGCCGTGCCGCTTATTACCGGCGCGGCGATTGTATTGATATTGATCTCGAAAGGATATTACGGAATTATAGCCCCCGCTTCACTTATTTTTTACGGCCTTGCGCTTTTGGGCGCAAGTAATTTTACCTTTGGCGATGTCAAATACCTGGCGATACTCGAAGTTATTTTGGGCCTTGCAGGGGCATTGTTCCCGGTGTATGGTTTGTTATTTTGGGCGATAGGTTTTGGCGTACTGCACATTATTTACGGCAGTATAATGTATTTTAAATATGACGGGTAAAAATCCTTTTGAAAAACTTGATAAAGCGTTTGAGAACCGGGTAAGGCTGCAGATAATGAGCGTGCTGATGGTTAACGAACGGTATGATTTTAATTCGCTTAAAGAACTGCTGGATATTACCGACGGTAACCTGGCATCGCACCTTAAGGCGCTGGAGAAAGACGAATATATCAGCGTGAACAAATCATTTTTAGGCCGTAAGCCAAACACCAACTATGCAGCTACCGAAACCGGCAAAAAGGCATTTAAGCAACACCTTGACGCGCTGGAACTTTTAATAAAGCAGCAAAAAAAAGGTTGATATTTTTTTAACTATTTACTTTGAAAATAAAAGTACTTTTAATGATTAAAACATGATATATACAAGCAGTTACTGGATAAGGCATTTTAAAGCGAACGCCTGTCAAAAAAGGGTCGACTGGGCCATCGCGCCCGATATTACCCAACAAGAGATGAACACCATTTTGCACTCGCTGCAAGCCTGGCAGCTGGGCGAAACGTCAGAAGGCACCCATCTGATAGCCGCCGCAACCCGGTATGCCCGCCAAATTGGCGACCCGGATTATGTTGAGGCAATAAGGCTGTTTATTAAAGAAGAGCAAAAGCACGGCAATAACCTGGGCCGCTATCTCGACAGAATTAACCAAAACCGGGTAGCCCACAACTGGGGCGACAGCCTGTTCAGGAAGATACGGTATTTTAACACCAGCATGGAGATATGGACACTGGCAGTTATCACTGTTGAAAGCACCGCGCAAATATTTTACCAGGCGCTAAAAAATGCCACCAACTGCCAGCTGTTAAAAGATATATGCACCGATATACTGATAGACGAAGCGCACCACATCACTTTCCAGGCAGACCGGCTGGAGATCATCTTTGAAAACAAAGCGGCATTTTCAAAAGCCTGGCGCGCACCGGTGTACAAAGTTTTCTTTTACGCTACCGCCTGTTTGGTATGGTACGCCCACAAAAAACTATTTAAGGCCGGCGGGATAACCTTTGTTACTTACCTAAAAAAAATGCGCTACAAGTACAATAAAACATTAAAAGGACTGGCCGGCACGGGGCTGGTGCAGTGGGCTAATCACAAGTATTTTCCAATCTCAAAATATTAAAAAAAAAGGATCATGATAGAAGAATCGCAAAAACCAAATGGTGTAATGGCCTGGCTAAGGGAGTCGGCAACTGTAAAAGTTGTATTTATAGGGATACTCACACTCGTGTTACTTATCCCCTCGCTATTAGTGCAGAATTTAATAAATGAGCGTCAGATAAGGCAGGAAGAAACCATTGCCGAAGTATCAGATGCGTGGTCGGGTAGCCAGCTGATAAAAGGGCCGGTACTGGTTATCCCCTATAAAAAAACCGAAAAGTTTATCAATAGCCAGCATGTTGAACAGATACGCGAGGTTACAGATAACATATATGTGCTGCCAGATAATTTAAGTTACAAAGCAGCTGTAGCCTCGCAGGTAAAGCACCGCGGCATTTTTAACGTAGCTGTATACAATTCGCAAATAAGGGTTAGCGGTAATTTCGGTAAGTTAAACCTAACCGCGCTTAACATCAGGCCCGAGCAGGTTTTATTTGACCGGGCCAAAATCGTTTTTGAAATATCAGACCTGAAAGGGTTAAAAACCGATCCTGTTATAAAAGCAGCCGGGCAGACGTTAACAGCCGAGCCATCGTTAAGCAACACATCGGTATTTAAAAATGGTTTACAGGCGTCAATTAACCTAACAGCAACGGCAGGTAATGAGTTTAACTTTAATTATAACCTGGATATAAAAGGGAGTGCGGACTTGCACTTTTTACATTTGGGGAAGGTAACCGATGTACAGGCCGCCGGCGACTGGGCAAGCCCCAGCTTTGACGGCCGCTATTTACCCGATACCTCAAAGGTTGACGATAACGGCTTTACGGCCAAATGGCACATGCTTTACTTAAACAGGCCTTTCCCGCAACAGTGGGTGTCAGACTACAACCTGCTTGACAGTAAAAAAGGCCTGGAGGATGCCACCTTTGGCGTAAAGTTGCACATGCCGGTTGATGATTACCAAAAAACCATGCGCACCAGCAAATATGCCATACTCATTATCCTGCTCACGTTTATATCGCTCTTCCTGACAGAGATCATCGGCAAGCAGCGGGTACACGCATTTAACTATATTTTGATCGGCGCAGCCATGGTGATCTATTATACTTTGCTGTTATCTTTTTCTGAGCAGATCGGGTTTAACATGGCCTACCTCGTTGCCTCTGTAGCCACAGTTGCCCTAATCGCAACGTTCATCGCTTCACTGCTAAAAAAGGGCAAAGCAGCTATATTGTTCGCGTTTATATTGTCGCTGTTTTACGTCTTTATATTCGTCATCATCCAACTGGAAGACCTGGCGCTGATGGTAGGCAGTATCGCCCTGTTTGTTATTGTGGCCGTGCTGATGTATGTATCGCGTAAGATAAACTGGGACAGGCAGTAACAGTTTCCTATCGTTATCAAAAGTACCCGGCAGCCTATGGCCCCGGGTACTT
>JBDSIC010000280.1:0-25421 GCA_039918195.1 Mucilaginibacter sp. | reverse complement strand
ATAAGAAATATTTATCATTGGTTGGTCCCGACCCGGTAAAACCGGTAGTCAGTATATCAGTACTTACGTTACTTACGAAATTTAGTTTGTTTAAGACGTTAGCTTTTATTGCATTAGCTGCAATATCATTATAAACATAGTTACCCAGGTGTGCCCTGGCTACAAAACCGGCGCTCCATTTTTTGTAATTTACACTACTGCTAAAGCCAAGGTAAGCCTTCGGATCAGCCTGTTTGTAGTGATACCTATCGAGCAGGTTAAGAACACCATCGTTATTCCTGTCTACAAAAGCGCCGTCAATTGGCTTGCCGGTTTCGTCATACACCTGTTGCAGTACATAGAACGATCCGCGTGGTTGTCCAACTGAATTGATCATCACTGTACTGCCTGTACCACGTGAAGGGGCGCCGAATTGGTTACCCGGATTTGTTGGGTTAGCCGATATAAACAATTTTGTAACCTTGTTTTGATTAAATGTGGCATTGAAATTTACATTCCAGGTAAGGTCCCTGGTTTTTACAACATCAGCATTGATGCTAAATTCAAACCCTTTGTTTTGCATATCGCCAACGTTAATTACAAACTTGTTTGCAAAGTTTGTTCCCGCCGGCTGCTCAATTTCATTCAGCAAATCCTTGGTTTTTTTGAAATAGTATTCTACACTACCGGTAATACGGCCGTTTAAAAACCCGTAGTCAATCGCTATGTTGGTAGTAGCTGTTTCTTCCCATTTCCTGTCAGGTGCCGAACCGTTAGGACGATAGGTATTATAAAAAGTATCGCCCAACTGGTATTGTGCCGAGTTATTACTTAAACTATAAAAAGTTTGGTAACCGAAATCCCCTAAGCCGTCTTGCTGGCCGGTAACACCGTAGCCAACCTTAAGTTTCAATTCAGACAGGCCTTCAACGGATTTCAGGAACGATTCTTCATGCATTTTCCAGGCAAAGGCAGCCGACGGAAATGTAGCATATTTTTTCAGCGGGCTAAACCTCGATGACCCGTCTGTACGTATAGTTGCCGTTAATAAATACTTTTCTTTATAGTTATAATTTATACGGCCGTAGTATGATTGCAATTTATTATTGCCCTGTCCGTAAGGAAAGACAGGCGTAGAACCGTCTTTCAGCACACCGTCATAACTATAATCACCAAAATTATATCCTTTGTTCTCATAGTCATAAAACGCATACCCTGCAACAGCTTCTAAGCGGCTTTCAATTGATTTCAAATCCCTGTTGTAGCTTAAGAAAAACTCAATTGTTTTATTAAACTGGGTTGATTTATATTGATTGTTAACACCGCTTTTTAAAATACCGTCGGCATTTTTAAACCTGTTATAGCTACCGGCTGCACTATCCGGAATAAGTATAGTTCCGTTACCTTTTGATACATCATAACCAACATTTAAGTTAGCATGCAAGTCGGGCAAAAAATGCATTTTGTAATCTAACTGCAAATTACCTATGCTGCGGTAAACCTTACTGTTGTTTTGCTGCTGCTCAAGCAAACCCAGCGGGTTACGCGGCGAATTGGCGATAAGGCCGTTAACTGTAGGCGTTGGACTCAAAAACTCAAAAAAGCCTCCGTACCTGTTACTTCCTGAATATACCGGTTGTGTAGGGTCAAAGGTGGCTGCACCGGCAATAGCTCCCTGGTCAGCAAACCTGCTTTTACTTTCTGCGCCTTTTAAATTTAAATTAATTTTTAGGTGTTTATCAAATACGCTCGGGCTTAAATTTAAAGCCAATGTAGTACGTTCTAATTTACCCGTTTTTAATATGCCTTCCTGGTTTAAGTAACCGGCAGATATACGGTATGGCAGCGCTTTAGCAACAGTACCTGATACACTTAAATTATTATCAGTAGTTGCAGCATTTTGGAATATCAGTTTTTGCCAGTCGGTATTTTCGGTGCCTAATAATGCTTTTTCCGCATCGGTACCGTTGGCGTTCACATACTCGCGTATCTGATCGCCGCTAAGCATGCTTTGTGTTTTCCGAACTTTTGAAATAGAGTATTGTGTGTTGAAGTTTATTTGCGGCGCGCCGCTGGTGCCTTTTTTGGTGGTAATTAATATTACACCATTTGATGCCCTTGAACCATAAATAGCTGTTGACGACGCATCCTTTAGTATAGAAAATGATTCGATATCATTTGGGTTTATTAAACTTAAGGCATTTGGCGAACCTGATATACCGGTGTTACTCAGCGGAATACCATCCACTATGATAAGCGGGTCATTTGACGCGTTTAATGAGGCACCGCCTCTTATGCGGATGGTACTACCGGCACCCGGTGCACCGCCATTTGACGTTACCGCCACACCGGCTACCTTACCGGCAATTAATTGCTCGGGAGTAGTTATTACACCTTTCTGGAAATCCTTGCTGTTTACAGTAGCAACAGACCCGGTAAGGTCCTTACGAACTTGCGTACCATAACCAATTACAACCACCTCGTTCAATGATTGCGATTGCGAATCCATACGGAAGGATACAGTTGCAGCACCTGTGCCTACTGTAACTGATTGTGTAACATTGGTATAACCCAGGTATTTAGCTGTTACGCTATACGTGCCGGGGGCAACATTTAATTTAAAAGCGCCGTTAATGTCGGTCGCGGTGCCGGTACTGGTGCCATCAATGGTAACTGATACGCCCGGAAGGGTTTCGCCTTTCGAATCAGATACAGTACCTGTGATACTGCTGGTTTGCGCAAATGCAATGCTTGTTACAAGCAGCATGGCAAACACCAGCACGTAGTGTTTTAGATAATGTTTTCTCATGTAATTTAAATTTTGGGTGTGTAAAATTTTTTCCATTCTGTATTGTTTATTCTTTTGGTTTTTTGCCCGTTGCCGGACGGTGAAGGGTGGGCTGTTCTTCTTTTCTCATTTACTGTTAAGTTGGTTTATTAATTAAGTTCGAGTATATACTGGCCGCGCGCCGGAACGGTAACCTTGCCCTGCGACGGGGTTATTTGTTTGCCTGTTATTACATCGCGGCCACCGGTATAGCTGCCGGTAACATCTGTAAAGCGCGACATATCCAATGTCTGTTCTTTACTTGACGCGTTTAACATTACCATTACTGTTTTATTGCCTTTTATGCGGGCATACACATACACGTTTGATTCGTGCGGGGCATAATGCACCAGTTTGCCTGTGGTTACCGCCGCGTTGGTTTTGCGCCACTGCAATAATTTTTGCAGGTAATTAAATGCTTCGTTTTGCTTACCGGTACGGCCTGCCGCGGTAAAGGCACTGGTTTTGTCGCCATCCCAACCGCCGGGATAGTCCTTGCGTATCTGCCCGTCGCCTTCGCTTTTGGCGCCGAGCATTAAAATTTCGGTACCATAATAAATTTGCGGTATGCCGCGGGTGGTCAGTAAAAATGCGAATGCCTGTTTAAAACGGTCAAGGTCCTTTTCATCCTTACGGCTAAAGCGGCCCATATCGTGGTTATCTAAAAAGGTAAGGATGTTATTGGGGTCGGCGTATAAAAAGTCCTGCGCAATGGTTTCATATATCTGGTACATGCCCGATGTTTCGCTGCCCCGCTCGTTACCCGCTGCTTCAAAGCCTTTTTCGGCATTAAAGGCCAACGGGAAGTCCATCACGGTTTTCAGGTAACTGTTGTTCTTATTCAATACCGAATTTTGCTGCCACCAGGCTATCTCGCTGCTTTTGCCATACCAAGATTCGCCTACGATGTTAAAGTTGGGATATTCGTCCTGCACGGCTTTGCACCAGCGGGCCATAAAAGCGTAATCAGGATAAGGGTGGGTATCCTGCCTGATGCCGTCAATGCGCGAGTACTCTATCCACCAAATGCTGTTTTGTATCAGGTAAGTAGCCAAATGCCTGTCGCGCTGGTTAAGGTCGGGCATATCGGGTACAAACCAGCCGTTCAATAAAATATCTTTTTCTTTTTTGGCAGCATAGGGGTCCATCGCCGTTAGTTTGGCATGGTTGGTTTGTACGTATACGTCGGGGTTGTTTATCCAGTCTTTAGCCGGTTTATCGGTCATCCAGGGGTGGGCAAGGCCGCAATGGTTAAATATCATGTCCATTACCACCTTCATGCCTTTGGCGTGCATTGTTTTGGTGAGGCCAACAAATTCTTCGTTAGTGCCAAAACGATGGTCTATCTTATAAAAATCAGTAATGGCATAACCATGGTACGAGCCGTTAGGCATTTTATTTTCCTGCACGGGATTAAGCCATACCGTGGTAAAGCCCATGTCCTTTATAAAATCAAGGTTTTTTGTGATGCCCAGCAAATCGCCGCCATGCCTGGCATTAGGGTTGTTACGGTCAACATTTACACCATCCCAGTTATCATTTGCCGGGTTGCCGTTGGCAAAACGGTCGGGGGTGATGAGGTACAGTACATCGGTGGTATTAAAACCCTGCGCGCCGCTCTTGTCGGTACGGGCCTTCAGGTTGTAGTTATAGGTTTGCGACTGGCTGCCTTCGGTAAATTTTATGACTACGGTACCGGGTTTGGTATTGGCAGCAATATTTACGTAAATGAAAAGGTAATTTGGGTTATCAGTGCGGGCAACTTCTTTTAAAGTAACGCCGGGATAATTAAAGGTTGGTACTGATCTGCTGATATTGGGGCCATAAACCATCACCTGCAATTCCTTGTTCTTCATGCCTACCCACCATGAGGAAGGCTCGACACGGCTAATGTTTACTGCACCCGCGCAAAAAGCGCAACAGCTTAATAAAACCGCAAGTAAAGGGAATACAAAGTTTTTTGTACAGTTTTTATACATACAATTGGGCAAAAAGAAATAGTACTGGTATATCGGTTTATAACACTAATAAAACAACGCAGCGGATTTTTTGATTCATATCCCTGCCGGGTATATTTTATTGATCAAGACAAATCTCGGCAGGTAGCAAAGGTTTAGCTATTTTTTTAGCAAAAATTTAAAAAAATATTGCATTTTTAAAATTTAACTATTTGATAATCAAAATATTAAAAATAAAAGTACTGTTAAAAATTTAAATGATTTCAATGCTTTTTAGACAATAATTAACAATAATGGCTATTTAAACAGCCAAAAAAGGTTAGTTATTGGCCTGTTTGACCTTGTTTAACACTTCAACAGCCTTAATATCCATAATGCGTTTATCAAATTCATCGGGGGGAAGAATAGACTTTGCCTTCAGGCGCATCTTATAAACATAGATGGTTTTTTCAGAATACTCTAATATTTTGGATATGGTTTCGGTATCGCCAACACCCAGGCGTATCAGGGCGAATATGCGCAGGTCGGTAGTCAGCACCTCATCATTCTTTGGCCATATCTGGTCTTCCTTTTTAAACAGGCTGTTAAAGGAGGTTATAAAATTGGGGAATATCTTGATGAACACATGATCGAAGGTGTAGAACAGCGCGTCGCGCTCCTTTTTTATCTGTATGTTATCTACAATAAGCTGTATATGGTCATACCTTTTTTGCGTCAGCTTGGTATCAACCGATCTTTTTAGTTTTTCCAGCTTCAGGATGTACCCCGATATCACATTAAAGAAATAGCCTATATATTCCTCCTTGATATGTGTATCTTCTATCAGCCTGTTATTAATTACTTCCAGTTCGGCATTGGTCTCTTCAATAATGGCTTCCTTCGCCTTAAGTATCTTTAACTGGCTGGCCAGCTTTATAGATATAACCACAACCAGCACCACCAAAATAATAAGCGAAACCAGGTATATCATGAAGCGGGTTTTTTCCTTCTCAGTATAGTTCAGCTTTTCGGCGGCTACCATTGGCAGTATTGAGCTGATCTGTACCCGACGCTGGCGCGCACCATAAAAATCGGCATCGGCCATGGCCTCCTGGATGTATTTATAGGCGTTTTTGATGTCGCCGCTTTTGTAAAATATCTCGGCAAGCCAGTAAATAGCCAGAGTTTCTTTTGTTGACGAACGTATATCGCTAACAACCGCATCTACCAATAATGCTATTCCCTTATCACGCTGTTTTTTCTCTAAATAGATGTTACCCAGTGTTGAGGCTACAATGGCATGCTGGTGATCGGTAAGCTTAAGGGTGTTTAACAGGTTTAAAAAATCGGCCTCGGCAGCTGCAAGGTTATTGTTCTTAAGCTTTTTATAACCTACAAGGTATAGGTTGTTATAGGTGCCCGGCTTACTTATAGCAATGGCCGAATCGATATATTTATTGGCCTGTTCCTTATACCGGGGCGCGTACTGGTTATCGTTATCATAATTAGCCAAATCGAAATTGGCACGCATCATCAGCCGGTAGTATTCATACTTCACACTATCATCCAGCATACGGGCATTAATACCTTCCAGGTTATCAAACGCCTCCTTAAACATGCCTGATGACAGCAGGATAAAGCCGATGTTTACTTTACTGTAATATTCGCGGCCAATGTCATGCAGTTCATAACTTATCTGCGAGAGTTTACGCGCGTATACGTAGGCCGAATCGTACTGGTATGATTTGTATTCATCATACAAGGCACTGCATATATCAAAACTGCGCCTTAAATTACCTGATGAACGCTTTAACCCGGTTTTAAGCTGCTGTATCTTTTGTTCTTTTATTTTATCGTAACCTTCTTTTTTACTTAACTCCAGGTCCAGTTTGTTCAACAACTCATCCTTGCCCGGTTCAGAAAAGCAGGTGGTAGCCAGTGAAAGTAACAAAGCCAGTAATAATAGTCGCATAGACAGGTTTAATATCTACACAAATTAACTAATAATATCAGCAATTTACTAATACTGCAAAGCTATTAGTTCACAACTATTTTTACTTCTTTTTAAAGGTTACCTGCCGTAAAATAGTGGTCCCGATAGGCTGCAGTGTTACACTCTCGGCCTGCCCGGTTGCCGCGTTGTACAATGATGTTTTAAACTCATTTTTGCCGGGCTGTTTGGTAACCTGCTGACCTGCATACTGATAAACCACCAGTTTTTGGGGTGCATACCTGTAATCGTAAAAGCCCTGCAGCGGGAATGATTTGCCCTTGATCTCGGTTGCCGCTATCGGGTTTGCTAATACCAGCGCGCCATAGGTAAAATACACCTCGTTATTCAAATCATGGTTCACTTTTACCTGCGGGGCAAAATCAACCTTTATAATTTGCTTACCAACCCATGTTTTGCTGATCACAATAAACCCATCTTCCTCACGGTATTTCGCGTTTACGGTAAATTTATTGGCCCAATCCGGCTTCCTTATTTTAAAGTCGAAGGTATTAGCGGCAGCAGTTACTTCAAATGTTACTGTATTGTTGTACGGGTATTCTGTTATCTCTTTTACCGACACAACCTTATCATTCACCGTGGTGCTCATCTCGCATGGACCAAATAGGGAAGCTACCAGGCTATTGGCTCCTTTCATCCACATGTTTTGAACATAGTATGGCGCTATACGCCCGGCGTTAGGTACGCAGCACACCGCCGCGTCCTGATGTGCGGGCGAGTATTTATAACGTACCTGGTGACTATCGGCTGTATCCAAATTAAGCCAGCCTTCCATGGCATAACTATTATCGCTTTTTAAATAAGCTATACAGCTCTCGTTAGGGTGGCGTGCGCCCTGCGCCGCGTTAAAAAACAGTTTTTCTATTTTGTTGCCATAATCGCTTTTGCCCGATTTGCTGAACAGGCTGGCGTAGCTGTGCAATAACTCCTGTAACGAGCAATACTCATATCCGCGTTTGGTAGCATCGGCCGTGTTGCCTACCCATTCGTCGCCTACGGGCCCGCCCGATGCCGTGGTGGCCAGGTTTATCTTATCTAAAAAATTGTTGAGCGCTACTTTTAGAGCGGGGTTGCCAGAGGCGTAATAAGCTGCCGCTACTGTGCGCAGATGCTCGTAAGTATGCACACCGTGACCCTTTAATAAAAAGGTGGTATCCAGCAGTTTTTTGTATTGCGCATCTTCATTTATCGCCTGCGCCGAAAAGTCCTTATACATGAACAGGCCGTAATCAATATACTTTTGGTTACGTGTGATATAGTATAGCGATTCCAGCACATCGGTAAACATCAACCCGTGCGAAAGGCCCGAAACGTCAGGTTTCATCGCCAAAAACGGGTGCGATCTATCTACCGGCCAGTTTACCATCACATTGTCAACTGCCCTTACTACCGCGTTTAATACCGCTTTATCTTTGGTATAATCGTACCAGGCAAGCAACCCGCGCAGTACCGTGGCCTTTGACCACAGCTCGCCGTTTTCCTGGTCGAATTTATAACGCAGTTCCCTATCGTAAATACCTAAATACCCGTCGGCATCCTGCGTAGCCAATATGCTTTTTACGTATTTGGCTATCCGCGCCAAATGCACCTTATCATTTGCCAATATAGCACTGCGGATGTAGCCGTCGCGCCAGTTGCTTTGCGTTTCGCTGTTCCACCATAAAAACTGTACCTGCCAGCTGGTATCCTCTTCGTTACCGCCGCCACCGCCGCCCTGTGCGCCAACATCCTTGCTCTTTACTTTTTTGGTGAGGCGGTCCTTACCATAAATATCATCCTTAATGATCAGGTCGGGCACCAGCGAATCCAGATGCCCGGTATAGCCGTTCAAATTATCCTGCACCTGTTGTTTTAGCCAGCCTGTAGGCTTAACCGCGTTGAACGGCAGTTCGCTATATTTTTCGGTTATCGGCTTTATCTTTTTAAAAGCATCCTTCGCGCCAAAATCAAGCACCTTGTTATACATGTATTTCGACATGTAGTTCACCGTGCTGTCGAGGTATTTTTGCCAGTTAGGCAGGCCGTAATACCAGGGGCAGTGCGTAGCCCCTTTAAACACGATAGCCTCGTACGGCAAGCCAATGTTTTTAGCCCGTTTTACCACGATCTCGCCAATCTCGATAGGTACCAGCGGATCTTTAGAACCATGTATCCACAGCATAGGCGGGTCGGTCGCTTTTTCCATAGCCAGCGTATCACCGGTACCGCAAAGGCACAGCACCGCTTTGGGGCGCGTGGTGTAGCCGGGCGTACCGCTGTTGCCATCAATATTGTTGGGGTTTGCTTTGGGATAGGTTTTCATTTCGCTTTGCTTATCCACATAAGCGGCAACCATTGCGGTTATAGCGCCGGCAGATTCACCGCTGGTAATAATATTGGCGGTATCAATACGGTATTGCGTATGTTTAGCTTTAAAATAACGTATGGCGGCTTTCAGATCGTGCATGGCATCGGTAATGGCGCGCCTGTCATCATTTGATTCAAAAACCTTAAAACCGGGTTGCAAGCGGTAATCAATACTGGCCACCGCGTAACCCTTCATCGCCATTTTTTCGCAGATCATCCTGATAGATGGCCATTTGCGTGTACCCTCTACAAAACCACCGCCGTGCACGTAGATCAGCAAAGGGCGTTTAACAGCCTTATCGCCGCGGGGTTGGTAAAAGTCGACCAGCAGGTTTTGTATTTTATGCTGATAGTCGGCCGCGCTGCCGTACTGTATATTGGGTATCGAATCAACCGCCTTAAAGGTATCCGACAAATAGCGCTGCGCTGATGCTTGCTGCACCAAACCCATCATGCCTAATACTGCCGCTAAAAATATTTTTTTGCTCATCATTATATTACCATTTAAAATCTTCGTAATAACGGTCAAAAGTGCCGTCGGAATAAAGGTCCATCACGGCGTAGCCGGCGTTGGTCCGTTGAAATTTATTACTCATCCACCAGTAAGCACAAACCGCACCCGTGCCGAAATAGGAAATACCATCATATTTAACGGTGTCCAGCAAATGCAGGTGCCCGCTTATACAGGTTTTTACATTGGGATATTGCGCAAACAGGTCGCGCAGCTTTTTCGAATCGGTATGCATCAAAGCACCTGATACCTTCCACTCACCGGTGTCGGCTTTAGACCAATCAACAACAGATGCTGAAAGTATGGGTATGTGCGACAATATCATTACCGGCTTGCCGGTGGGTATACTTTTTAATTCGGTACTTAGCCAGGCAAACTGCCCGTCATCAAGGTGCGCGGTGTACTCTTTGGCGCTTACAGGTACAGTACTGTCCAGCACAATAAAATGCCAGCCGCCCTGTGTAAAACTATAATAACGGTTGGGCAGCTTAAGCTCTTCAACCGCCCATTGCTTTTCGTATAACGGGGCAGTGCCTTTATTGGTAAGGCTCCAAACGTCGTGGTTACCAATGGCATATTTTATAGGGATATCAATACCTTTTATTATCTCGCTCCATATCTTCCATTGTGTGGTAACGCGCTCCTTGTCGGCATTTAGCGCATCCATTATCACATCGCCTGTATGAAATATCATATCCGGCCTATGCTTCATCGCCAGTATTTTTTCGAGGCAGGCACGGGTATGTTTTTGCGCGTCTTTTTCAGGCTGCACATGCGTATCGGTAATATGCGCAATACGCAGCCCTTTTTGGGGTACAGATGCCACGGCGGTATTCACCAGGCTAACAGCCGGCAATGCAGATAATAAAGCAAGTGCGTTTCTACGGTTCATTATTGGGTGGTTTATAAATTATCCTTAACTGGCAACTAAAGATAACTATAAGCGGGTAAAGTTAGCTGTAGGGTAACAGTATTGTTAGGGTTTTATTATTAAGAAACTGGTATATATTAATAATGATGAATGCGCTTTGTGTATTAGCAGCATAAAAATGCAATGTTGCAGAGCAGCATGGTGCCATTATTATGACAGTGGTGGTGCGGGGTGGTGCGGGGTGGTGCACCCCACCCGCACCGCATCACCTGCGACAGGCTTAAAAAAGTATAGCTACCTGCCAGTAGGGCAAGTAGCTATACATATACCAAATTCTAAGGTTACTTACTAAAAGTAAACTCCGGCAAATATTTCTTCTCGCCGCCTTCCATAGCCGATTCGTGTGCCAAAATACCTACGCAGGTAATATTAGCCGATTGGCTGGCATTAGGGTATGGCTGCCTGTTATTAACCAGCGCGCTCACAAACTCATTAACCAAATGCGGGTGCGAGCCGCCGTGGCCCGAGCCTTGTATAAACGACAAGTGGGTTTCACCCTCATCGCCGTAAACGCCCTGGGTGGTAAAGCCCTGTATCTCCGCCGGCAACAGGTGTGCATAGTCGGGTATGGTCACCTTTTCAGGAGTTTCGCCCGTGTGTATCACGCTTTCTTCGTGTTCAACCAGCGTCCATTCAAATGATTTTTTTGAACCGTACACGTCAAAACTTTCGCGGTACTGACGCGCGGTATTGAACAGCGAGCGGGTAACTTCGGCAGAAAGGTCAGAATCTTTTAATTTGATATGGCAGCTCTCGATAGCGAACGGCGAACCGTATTTAGGTATCAAATTCTCATCGATACGGCCCGAGCCAAAGCACGACACGTATTCAGCCTCGGCTTTAGGCAATGCCAGTACCGGGCTTACGCAGTGCGTAGCATAGTACATGGGCGGCAAGCCTTCCCAGTAACCCGGCCAGCCCCCCATTTCCTGCTGGTGCGAGCCGCGCAGGAACTGAATTTTGCCCAGTTCGCCTTTCTCATACAATTCTTTTATAAACAAAAACTCGCGGCTGTACACCACTGTTTCCATCATCATGTAAGTTAAGCCGGTTTCATTTACCGCCTCAACAATTTGGCGGCACTCGTCAACAGTTGTTGCCATAGGCACTGTACAGGCTACATGCTTACCCGCCCTTAAAGCGGCAATAGCCTGCGATGCGTGGCTTTGTATCGGCGTATTAATGTGC
The DNA here is from genome assembly GCA_039918195.1 of Mucilaginibacter sp. Classification (GTDB taxonomy): domain Bacteria; phylum Bacteroidota; class Bacteroidia; order Sphingobacteriales; family Sphingobacteriaceae; genus Mucilaginibacter. The sequence continues at coordinate 13,691 of JBDSIC010000280.1, read as the reverse complement.
ACCGCGTCAACATTCGGATCTTTTAGCAGTTCATCGTAATCGGTGTATCTTTTTTCGATGCCGAAGGCGTTGCCAATTTCATCCAGTTTGTCCGGGTTCCGCTGGCAAATGGCATACATATTAGCATTCGGATGTTTTTGATAGATGGGGATAAACTCGGCCCCAAAACCTAATCCAACAATAGCAATGTTGATTTTTTTTTGACTCATGATAATTTTGAAGTTCTGTGTTTTTATACAATATTATGCTGTCATCCGAACGTGAAATAAGGAGATATCTTCTACAACATGCTTGCGTAATGCAGGTAGCAGAAGATTTCTCTCTATGTTCGAAATGACAATTTGTGTTTTATTATGCTGGTGTTGGTCCGCGCGTCGGCACCTCATTTTCCGGCCCGGCATCAAGTGATACCGCCTTATACCCGCCCTTTGATTTAAAGTACAGTATTAACAATAAGTAGCATACCAGCATACCTATCGGGAACAAGGCCACTGTTTTAAGCGCGCCTTTTTTGGCATCAGCCTGTACAGTGGTTACCGTTGCCTTTTCTTCTGCCGGGGCTGTTTCCAGTTTTTTGGTATCGATAGCCTGGTACTTACCAAACATACTTGTCTTTTGGTCTGTAGCATAGGTAGCATGCAGGGCGCTGTTATTTTTCTGGTCGTATGCACGCAGGTTATTGTCGATAGATTTATCCTGTACAAAACCCAGGATTACGGTACCGATAACACCGGCGCCTATCATACCCACACCGCCGGTTATATTTAATGTTAATGCACCGCCTTTAGGGAAACGCTCAGATACCACCGCAAGCATCGTTGGCCAAAAGAAGCTTTTGCCCAGCCCGAATATGGTAGCAGCGACCAGTATCATGATACCATCGGCTGATGACAGGAAGTATAAACCCACTGCCGCAATGCTTGAACATACAGCCAAAAGGCCCAACGGCGATATACGGTGAACAATACTACCCGCGCTAAACCGCAGTATTACCATTATGGTTGAGGTATAGATAAGTATCCAGCCGCCTTGTAAACCTATTTTTTCCATAGCAGGCGCCATCAGGTCAGACACCCAGCTATCGGTACCCAATTCGGTAACGGCCAATGGCAGCATGATCAGCAGCATAATGATGAATAACGGCTGCCCTATACTGCGTACATACGCGCCAAAAGCCGCCACTATAGCAAGGGTAACCACCACATTAACCGTAGTAGACCAGCCAAACACCGAGCCTATCTGGAAAATGATAAGGCCGACTATAATTAAAGCGCCGCCAACACCTACTTCTTTTAGCATGTCCAGGTATGATACACCCGCTTTTACACGCTCGTTTAAAGGAAACTTACGGCCAAGCATTAAAATACCGTATAATACAGCCGGCATCAGCACCAATAAAATTTTGATTTTCCAGTTGGTTTCGGGGCCCATTAATAAGGCCATTACGCCGCCCAATATAAGGCCGGTAGGCCAGCCCGCATGTAAAAAGTTAAGCCATTTGGTTTTCTCTTTTGGGAACATACTCGCTACTGCAGGGTTAGTAACCGCTTCAACCGTACCGTTACCAAGGGCCATTATAAATGTACCTATGTACAGCATGGTGTAACCATCGGCAAACCAGGTAACAACTGCTGATACCACATGGCATACAAACGCAAATATCATGGAGTTTTTGTACCCCACTTTATCAATTATTAAGCTGAACAATACAATGCTTATGGCGAATGGCCACAAACCAACACCAGCAATTTCACCGGTTTGCGTATTGGTAAGGTTAAAGTCGGCGCTCCATTGCGGCAGCGTCATAGCCCTTAATATAAAGCCGAAAGAAGTGGTTACAATAGCCACAAAACAGGCCCAAAAGAGCAATTTGTTAGGCTCTTCTTTTGAATTGGATTTAACAGCGGTCATAATTTTTTAGGGTTAATTGGATAATACAGGTGATTAATATCGTTTATAAAGTTGCATATTATTTTTTCTTTTTCTTACTCATTTGGTTCTCAAAGTAAAAAACGCCTTTTTTATTGGCAATAATAATATCTACTTTTTTGTCTTTATTGATATCCTTCGCGATGGTGTTGAGGCCAGCGCCCGAATTATCATCTACTTGATGCGGAATAAAATATGGCGCTTTTGGCGTGTATTCAAACCAGTATAATACAGATGGGTCATGTGCGCCCGGATCATGTTCGGTATCGCCATGTGCAAAAAAGCGTTTTCCAACTACCAGGTCCTTGTAGCCATCTTTATTAATATCCTCAAAGGTCATAGAGTGAGTTTGCGAAAAAGCATCGCTTATAAGATGGTGCTTAAAGCTGATATTGCCCTGTGCATCTTTCACCTGCTCATGCCACCATATACCTATTTTATGTGCCGATGAACTGATCACGTCGGTCAAGCCGTCGCCATTTACATCAAAAGCGTGCATGTGCGAGCAATCTTCGCCCAGATCAGTTTCATGGTAAGTCCATTCGGCCTGCTTTACATCAGCAGGGGCTTCCCACCAGCCGCGCCTGGTAAAAATATCCTTGCGGCCGTCATTATTCAAATCGCCGTAGCCCGTGCCATGGGTAAATATAAAGCTATTGGCGCCATCCTCTTTACTAATGGCATAAAAATGCCAGGTAGTATCGCCTCTTTTTACAGGCGCTTGTATCCAGCCTACTTTTTTAGCTTTGGAGTCGGCACAAAGTATGTCAAGCCTGCCGTCGCCATCCATATCTATAAAACCCGGCGATTCGTTACCAATGCTTACCGCGGGCAGAAACGCGTGTGTGGTCCATAAACCTTCCTTATTCTTCGGGTTCTCGTACCACAAGCCCGGGTTGCCGGGGAAGCCTATCAGTACCAGGTCATCCCACCCATCAAAATTCACATCGAGGTTAAGATTTAAAAAAGAAGTGGCATATTCTGTCCCGGGATTATAAACCTTTGATTCATAGATTGTGTGCTTCGTCCATTTAGGGGCCTCAAACCACTCGGGACCGGCAATAATATCAATTTTGCCGTCCTTGTTCACATCGGCAACGGTCACACCTTCCGATTTAAATTCGGTAGTCAGGGTGTGCTTTTTAAAATCGCCGCTTACCGGTGCAGTGGTTTGCGCGTTGCACATGCCACTTGTTAAAACAATTGTGGCGGCAAGGCATAAATTTCTTGTTATCATAATCCAGATCTTTTAGGTTAGCTCTTATGGTTCAATAAATAATTGATAATGGCATCAAATTCACGCTGCGACAATTTATCCCTGAAATTATCCGGCATCAGGGTATACTTTGCCGCTGTGCGTTCGGCTATATCTTTTTTGGCTACGGTAAATTCCTGCCCTGCAATATCAGCAAATACTATCACAGCACCTTCTTCCCGCCTGAATAGTCCCGAAAGTATCTTGCCATCCTTCAATTTTATAGTATAGTTACGAAACGCTTCGGAAATATTGCGGTTAGGGTCTATTATTTTTTCGGCCAGGTTAGCAGGGCCCCATTTGCTCACGCCATCAAGGTTTGGCCCAATGTTACCGCCTTGTTCACTAATTTTATGGCAGGTAGCACAGTTTTGCGTAAATACGATCTTACCGGAATCGAGCGACGGAAGCGAATGTTTAACATTGCTTCCTGCAAAGGCCATTACCCTTTGGTAAATCACTTTGTTGCGCTCCACGTTTACTGGTTCAACATTGGCGATGATAGCCTGGTATTCCTTTTTTTGTTTGGGCGTTATGCCCATCATAATTCGTTCTTCAACCTTTGGCTGCACCAATATGCGCGACATATACTCGCCTTTGCGCACCTTTTTAAAAATAATGTCCTTCCCTTCGGGCGAGGTAGCCAGCGATATAACAATGGCCGACTGCAAATCGGGTGGGGCGTTGGTAACTTCAGCCAGCGCCTTATTTACCGAGGCCAGTATGGTTTTATCAGATGTGCCTGTAAAATCATTTAATGCCGAGGCTATCCTCGTTTTCAGGTTCATGTCCACCGTAGGGTCGCGAAGCAACTCAGAAGCCAAAGCAGCCCCGTGTTCCGGTGATATCTTTAATAATGCCTTTAGTGCATTGGCTTGTGTACCCACTTCGGTGCGGGCGGTTTTGGCTAAAAATGCTTTCAGCTGGGGCTCCAGTTCGGTAAACTTAAAATCGCCGGCAAGCTTTATGGCAAAGTTTTGCCTGTCCAATACATCAAATGTCCAGGGCGTTTGGGCCGGGTATTTATCCAGCAGCGCTTTGGCCAGTGTGCGGCCCCATTCCTTTACAACATCACTTTCCTTCGCGTCGCGTTGTGCCAGCCCGCGCCTTACTCCCTGTAGGGTAAGGTAACCCAACTCGATATCCCCGGCAGATTTTTGGCGGGCATTATCAATTACCTTATCCAGTTGCGACAATGCAGCAAAACAGGCAAGGTGCTGGTAAGTTGTAGGCACCCTACCAGCCGGTACGCTGTGGTTTTCTACATATTTTGCCAGGAAAGAACCCGATGGCTCCGACTCCACCCCCGCAAGCACATCAGCAATACCTGCCGCATCAGCATCACTCCATTGTTTGGCTGCTACCTGCTGCATAATTTCATCGTGCCTTAAAATATTACGGGTAACCAGTCTTGCGGTATATATCATGTGCGAGTCCTCGGCAGGGGTAGCCGCGCGCAACGCCAGTATAAGCTGCAGCGACTGCATATTCGGATATTTTACCAATACCTCGGCAGCTGCCCGTTTCACATGCGGGTTAGCATCTTTAAGCGCTTTAACAATTAAGGGGTAAGCGTTTACGGCATTGGCGTTACGCTCAAGCAGTATACGCATGGCGTGTACTTTTATCATTGGATCGGCGCTGCCGGCTGCCTTTTTTATATCCTCATTAGTTAAGGCGTTAAGGCGCTGTAATATCCATAGCGCATGGATATATTTTGTTGGTGCCGTATCTTTCTTTTTCAGGATATTTTGTAGTGACGCTACAGCCGGCCGGCCTATACGGTCGGCTAACTGATCGGCAGCCAGCATCCTTACCTGCATGTTCTGCATATCCAGCGCGGCCAGCAATCCGTCGAGCGTAGCGGCGGTCAGGTCTGTTTTTTTGTTGGCCATACCTTTGTAGGTAATGCGCCAGATACGGCCGCTTACTTTATCGCGTCGCGGGTCGTCAAGCGGCACTTCGTAATGGCCTATAATGCTGTTATAAAAATCGGCCACATAAATAGCCCCGTCAGGCCCCATCTTCACATCCACCGGGCGAAACCATGGGTCCTGGCTTTTAACAAAGTCGGCCTCCTTTTTTCCTATTGGTGTCGAGCCTTTGTTGATATACGAGTTTCGGTAAATACGGCTGGTTACCACATCGCCTATGTAAAAATTCTTTTGGTAAATTTCCGGGAATAATACATCGGCATAGTAGGCTATACCCGCCAGCGCGGTGGCCTCGTTCTGCATAGGTTTCATATCCGGCGCGAAGCCCATGCCTACATCCTTGCCCCACTGGTAATAATCGCCGCCGCGTATCAGTTGGTACAGCGGCGAAGTGTGGCAATCCGTTGAGTACATATAGCCCATTTCGTCATAAACCAAACCGAAAGGGTTTACACGGCCCCAGGTGTGCTGCTCTACCCGGCTGCCGTCAATCTTAAACCTAAAGGTATTGCCCGACTGCATGGTGATGCCATGCCCGTCGGTGCCAGAAATGGCAGAAGTATTGGTAAAGCCGTGGCAGGAGTATACCCAGCCATCAAACCCGCGCAAAAAGTTATTGACCATGCCGTGTGTATCGGTAAAGCCGAAAGGGCCGAGCAGCTTTTTTGCGGCATCGGCTTTTCCGTCACCGTTACTATCGGTAAAGTGGTAAACATTAGGTATGCTATATGATACCGCGCCATCGGCAACCGGCAATATGCCTATGGGTATGTTCAGCGTATCGTTAAAATTGGTGAATTTATCAGCACGGCCGTCACCATCGGTATCTTCCAATATGGTTATACGGTCTTTAGGTTTATTTGGCGCTTTGGCAGGAAAGGGGTATTCAAACGATTGCGAAACCCACATCCGCCCCTTTGCATCAAAGCTGATGTTGATAGGCTTACCAATTTCAGGCTCGGAGGCAAAAAGCTGTATCTCGAACCCCGGCGGAAGTTTAAAGCCCAGGCGTTCTTCTTCGGGTGAGCGGGCAGTGGTGCGCCGTATGTTTTCGTTAAAAAGGATACCGCTGTATTTGCTGTCATCGGTCGTATCGGCGGGCAGGGCAACGCTTTCCGCAGATTTTTGATCCTGCGTTTTGCGGACCTTACAACCTATGGCAATAACTAAGGATGAAAGTATAATGAGCGTTAAAACTATAACCTTGTCCCTTTTCATTCAATAATACTGTTGTTCTTGTTTATAATAGCGGAATTGCTGCTTGGGGGTGATCCATTTCAGCAAAAGCATAAAACGGTCTTAATTCCCAAATAGTGCAATCGATTGCATAATTACTATATTTTATTTGTATTTACAAACATACAATACGCTAATTAGCGAAAATAAGAAAGCGCGGCTACTATGTAACCACGCTTTTACAATAGAGGATATTATTGGAAAATTACTTTTCTACAAAATCCTTTAATGATTTGCCTATAATCTGATTCCAGCCGCCGGCAAAGCTTGTTTTTGCGAACGAAGGGTTATCCTGCGGGAAGGTTTCCAGCCCGGCGTGTGTCAGTTTCAGGTTCGTTTTGTCCCCATCGGCAGATAGCTCGAATGTCACCAGCGAACTACCTTCAAAATCTTTATAAGCCCAGGTGTAAGCCAGCTTTTTAAGCGGTTCTACTTCGGTTACTTTGCATAAATGTACAAATACCTTATCGCCGTCGCGGCCTTCAAAACTAAACTCAAAACCCACTTCGGGCTTAAAGCTTTCCAGGTCAAAATACCATTGCTTCATTTGGGCATTATCGGTAATGGCGCTCCATACTTTTTCTACAGGGGCATTGTATGTCCTTTCTATTACAAACGGTTCGTGCTTCATAAGTGTTTATATTTTTTAATTTGAAAATAGGTAACCTTTTGGTTTCAAATATATACGTAACCTTTTGGTTTCGCAAATGTTTTTTTTAGTTAGTGAGCGAATGTCTGTTTATTTATATAAGAATGTTACAACTGCCGGGCATTATATTTTCATTCCTTTGCAACAATGAAAATCCTGATCTTACTTTCTTTTTTAACCATCGCGTTCGACAAGTGTTCGCCACAGGTGAAAAATGCAGGCAATAATACAACAACCGTTTACCAAGACAGTGCAGCCACAGCATTTTTTAAGCGTGATACCGGCTGGAACGCAGGCGATGGCTCTTTTTCGATACCGCTTACAGACGGAAGGGCACTTTGGACCTTTGGCGACAGTTATGTGAACATGTATAACAAAAATACAAAAACGGTACCGTGTCTTTTTAATACCCATAGCGCTGCGCTGTTACAGCCAAACTTAAATAACTGGGACTGGAAAACTTCTATAACACTGAATCAAAACAATAAAAGTTTCTTTGAAAATCCGGCGGGCCACAAGTATTGGCTTTGGCCGGCCGGGGGTATACAGTTAAATGATACTGTTTATGTTTTTTGCTTTAACCTTACAACAGGCAATGGAACGGGCGGCGATATGAATTTTAAAAGCAATTCTGTTGATGTATGGGCAAAACTTAAATACCCCGAGATGAGAATGGCCGGCTATTCCTACCTGCAGCATTTTGATGGCATTAGCTTCGGGCAGGGATTTGTTAAAGATGAACGTTCAGGATTTGTTTATGCTTACGGCAGTAAAGGATATAAGCCGGGTAAATTGTATGTAGCCCGCTTCCCTATCAAAAACCCAAATATGAAATGGACTTTTTGGGATGGGGCAACATGGCAAAGCGATATAAAAAAGATAGCATCAATTGCCGAGGGTAACGGCTTTAGCAACGTGGTTAGTAAAGTAAAGGATAAGTATGTTATGACTACCGCCGAGTTTAGCATGGGTTGCGACCTGGGCAAGAATATTTCTATAGCTATTAGCGGCAAGCCTACCGGTCCGTTTACCAACAGCAAGATCATTTACACCATACCTGACAGGCTTGAAGGGCATTCGCCATTTTTCTATGCCGCAATACTGCACCCCGAATTTATTAACAACAAAAACGAAGTGCTTTTAACTTACTGTATAAATGCCTATGGTACTTGCGTAAAAACATGCATTAACGGTAAGTATAATCCTGATTATTATCGGCCAAGGGCTGTTAGGGTACCCTTAAGTTTGATTGACAGTAGCTTATAATATTATTAAATAATACTCAATACCGCATAAAATGCGTGGTATATCTTTTTAAGTGTGTCTATATCAGTGATGCCATTGTCGATATTAAGCTCCAGGATAGTTTGCCCGGCGTTATCAGCAGTATGGTGGTGAATGCCAAAATCAAAGTCTGCCAGTTCCACAAAGGTTTGCCGGGCAGCGGTATCTGCAAACAGCTGACGTACTTTTTCGGCATCGTTGGTTTTTATAATGAGGTGCTTATCCAGGTCATCGTACCCGGTTTCAACATCCTGCATGCCAAAAAATTTGCCTATCTCGTCAATAAATCCTTCATCGTGAACAGCAAATTTAAAGTCAGAGGCCACAGTAACAGGTGCCGAAAACTGTGTGAGCGCAAAGCCGCCCTCGAAACCGCCGCCCAGATCTATATCTATACTCAGGTTAACCGGGCGTTCCTTTAAATTTATCTGCACATCGTAAGTAAATACGTCCGGGGTGAGTTCGGCTGCAATTTTTTTCCAGATTCCGTCTTCGGTATTACCCGAAACAACATTTTCATTTTCCATAGCTAAGCTTTATTTGGTAACAACAGATGACAGATTTAGTTTAACCTTACTTCAGGGCGTATCCTCCACGAATAACTTTTCGAGCACTTCAATAAATTGCCCCACATGGTACCCGTCAACCAAACCATGGTGCACATGTACAGATACGGGCATCCACAACCTGCCATGCTTTTCGGTAACCTTACCTACCGATATTTTAGGCACGCTATCCGGGTAGCTAAAGCTGCGGGCATGGCTTACCGACGTAAATTTTATCCACGGCAGGGCCGAAAAGTGGATGATATCCTGCCTGCCGGTGGGGTTTGCTAATCCTTTAGCCGCTTTAACACGGGCTATATCCTTGTTGGCAAGTGTAACGAATGTAGCAAAATCCCTGTCATAATCTATAATTCCATAGCCGAAAGTATGGTCGTCGCGGCCTACGGTAGGGCCAACGCCAATAACATCATGTATAACTATTTTGCCATCATTTATGCGGTATTTAAACGGCTCGCTGTTATTTACCGCCGTTAGTATTTTGTGCAGGTAAAAAAGGTAAAAAGAATAGCCGTTATCCTTTGCCTGCTTGTAAATGTTAGTACAATCCACGTCAACCACAACGCCATAAAACGGTTCCTCAAACTTGCTGAAAAATTCGAAGTGTTCCTTTCTCCCCCAATTTTCTATATCGATATATCTCATTTTTTGATGACGATAAGCATTATCAAATATACTTATACATGGTATTTGGCTTTGACTAAGTTATAACTTTTATAAGTTAGCTAGTAGTCTACAATGCATACTCTTTAATTGCGGATTTCCAGTTCACCTTTTGCTAAATAAAACATTTGCTCTAAATATGCTTTCGATCCAAGATTAACACAATCTTGGAGTTTTCTATAGTAATTTTGTTCATCACCACGCTCCAATGATTTGATGGCTATAGCAAAATCAGCCTGGCATAGATTTCTTTCTTTTAATATTGGGATGTTAGACACATATGAGATTAATTCCGGTTCCGTAATATCATTCAACAAATAGTGACCAATTGGTCCGGGCCAGTTCGTAGCTCGTTTACTCTTTAGTAATTTTTTAATGGCCTTAATCGCATTTTCTTTTAAGGAATTCTGCTTGGATTTGACACCAGCAAGATATAAAAACACTTGGATGTCCATTCCTCCTGCAGCGTCCTTATAAATACAACCCTGCGCTTTCAACCAAGTCTCAATTGCAATTGTATTATTCCCTAAAATCCAATTCGCAATTCCCAAATTAAGAAAATCTACAGATGTACTCCCATTTCGGAAGGAAATAAGTTGTTGAGATTGGTTGAGAGCTTCTCCATACTTTTTTAAATGAAATAAAGCCAGATTCTTGTTGTTTAGCATAAAAATATCTTGAGTTTCGTTAAACATAGAATCTATAAATTCTATAGCACTGTCAAATTCGTCATTCTGGATTAACACCCATGGGTCATTTATTTTTGACATATTTATTGAAGTTTACCATTAGCAGGATCGTAACTTAATTTTTGTGTATCAGCTTGCAATTTACCCGAATTAATCTCTCTTTGAAACTTGATGTCCTTAATGGTCTTAAAATCGCCAAAATTGTTGCCTGCTTGCCAAGTTGACCCTGGATATTGCGAGGGGTGTGTACCACCTACAAACTGAACGTCAGCTCCACGAACTCCTCTATTAGTAAAATTGAATTGAGTATTTGGGTAAAGTTTCTGCAGTTGCGTTGGCAAACCAACTCCGGTTCCACCGGCTAATTGATCATAGTGTAACTGATTACCCCTGCTGTCCGAAGTTTCCAACTTCGGATGTTTATGCTAGTAGTTTATGACTACATTAAACAAAAAAAGCCGCCTTACTTTCGTAAAGCGGCTTTGTAGCCCGTAGGGGAATCGAACCCCTGTTTCTAGAATGAAAATCTAACGTCCTAACCCCTAGACGAACGGGCCATTGCATTATTTAATAACAATGGATTACCTGGTTTGCCTTGTGCAGATTGGTGAACCCTGTTAATTAAGGTGCAAAAATAGTTTTATATTTCAAATTGGCAATCCTAAAATTGAAAACAGGGTGATGCTAGTTTGGTAAAGGTGATAAGTGACCCTGCCTTCAAAATAATTTAAACCGCTTTTTTTCGGGATATTTTAAACCCCTGGTTTTCGATGTTATGATTGGCCATATTATCATCCTCAATGTTTAATAAATTTACATATTGCCTCAAACCAAAAAGCGGAATATCTACTGTAAATACGGCCTTCGGACGCTTATGCTAATAGTCTGTGCCTATATTCGAACAAAAAACCCGCCTCGTAATGTGGCTTTATAGCGTAGGGGAAAATTCTTGAAACCCTTTAGAAGATTTACGGCTTTTGGCGGCATCGTGAAGCGATATAACATTATTAAATAAAAGATCATAAAAATGAGATATGCTTTTTAGTTTAATTTTGCTTAACATAATATTAAACTAAGAATTGATTCGCGTACTACTCCCCCTCCCGAAGCCTCTTAGAGAAATCTGTAGACTTTTGTTCTGTATATATACATTAAGTCGTTTATGTACGTTAAACCTTACAGGTTTTTATATAAATGTAACCTATTTTTAAGGTTACAAAATTAGCACGACAAAGCACTAAAATGTAATACCATGAAAAAGATAAATATAGCGTTTACCCTAGTCCTGTTACTGCCTGCTTTAATTGCCTTTGCCATTGTTAAGCCAAAAACTAAGGCAATAGCAACAATAGATGACATCACCGGCGGCTTTGCAGTTGTTGAGTTATTTACATCCGAAGGCTGCTCAAGTTGCCCCTCTGCCGATGCGGTAATAGCCAAAATTGAAAAAGAAATGGCAGATAAGCCGGTTTACATTTTAGCTTACCATGTAGATTACTGGAACCGCCTGGGCTGGAAAGATGTTTTCAGCAGCGCCGATTATTCACGCCGGCAAAGTACTTATGCCGGCTGGCTTAACCTGCGTTCGGTTTATACACCGCAAGTAATAGTTAACGGTAAAACCGAATTTGTGGGCTCGCGCGAAAGCGCCCTGCGCAGCGCTATACAAAAAGGTTTAGAAAAAAACTCCAAAGCCAGCATCGCCATAAACAGGATAAATACCGATGGCAATCGGCTTAAATTCAGTTACGTCACCAATACCATTGCCGGTAATAATTTATTAGTGGCCCTTATAAAAAAAACTGCCGTCTCGGCAGTTAAACAGGGCGAAAACAATGGCCGCATATTGCACCATGTACAAATTGTTAACTCCTTGCAAAATATTTTGTTGACAAATAAAAATGGCGAAGGCAACATTACTCTCCCTACAGGTTTTTTGGCACCTGAATATGAGGTCATCGCTTTTGTACAACGTGCCAATACCGGCGAAATTATTGCCGCCACACGCGGTGTTATCAATTGATAGGTATGCCGAACCTAATTTAAACCTCAAAAATAAAATATGAAAACTCAAAAACAGGTTATAGGCGTACAGGTAGCAGTCTGAAATAAACACAGAACCCTTTAGAAACAGAAGATAAAACAAAGGTTTTTGAGAGTAAATGGTGGCAATTTTGGAAGTAATACTGCTTTAATTAGCTGAGCAGAAAAAAAGCCTTCAGAAATCTGAAGGCTCTCTTAATAAATTTCATAAGATAAAATCCCATGTTGTTCCCAAGATGAGAAAAGTAAGCCAAGCGTTACATTTACCGAACACCTTCGTGCCTGATTTAATGCTTTTGGCGGCTATTGGCGATGATCCAACAATCCAAATGCTATAGATCGCTAAAGCTAGCTAATGCTTCAGCAGGTGTAAGAACAGCGAGCTTACTTTTTTTAAAGTCTTTGGTATTTCGAGTCACAATAAAATCCAAATCGGGAATACTTAACGCAGTGTGATATTGTATGGCGTCTTCATAGTCTTTGAAGTCGGTTTTAAGCGACTGACGAATAATCGCATCTGTTACGCCTGTTATTTCCGTAATGTCAGCCAGTTCTTCCAATAATTTCAGTGTGGCATTTCCCGGCATAGATTGGCGAAGGATGTAATAAATGTTATTGTAGGAAACAGCAGCAATAAAAATCCTAACCTTTCCATTTACAGCAAGATCAAAAATTCTGGCAGCATCCATTGCAAAAGGCTGCCGGTTTGCAAGAAAATCAATAACTATGTTGGTATCCATGAAAACCTGTTTCATGCTTACGCGTGTTTCTCTTTCAAAGCCTTTCCTAGCTCCTTTTTGTAATCAAAATCCTCAGGTAGCTTTACTGACCCCATTAATTTGGCGACCCTTGGTGACAATACCTGCTTAGGCTCTTCGGAGGCACTTATAGATTTCAGGTAATTTTCTACAATATCAGATAAACTTTTGCCTTTTTGACGAGCATATTTTTTAGCCGAATCAATTACTTTATCCTCTATTGTTAATGTAAGTTTAGTCGTCATAGCACGTGTGATTAATAAATCAAATATACGTGTTTAATTTTAAAAGAAAAATATATGCAAAGCAATAGAGCCTTCAGAAATCTGAAGTCTCTAATTAATAATTTCATGAGATAGACTTCCAGGTTGTTCCCAAGATGGGAAAAGTAGCCCGTAGGGGAAGCTTCTCGAACCCCTTTTTAGCAGATTTAAGACTATTAGCCGCATCCCTAATTATTGGTAATATTTTGATATAAAGTCAATTATGAAAATTTCGGAAGACGTCTTCATCGAAATTTACTTAAATAATAATTTGTAAAGGTCGCGTGCCCGAACTTCTTTTCTTGCAAGAAAGGAAGCAAAAGAACCGAGGAAGATTTAGGACTTTTAAACTTTGCTTTCATAAGGTTCGAGTCCTGCTCCCGCTACCGAATCGGACAAGCTTGAAAAATCAAGTTTTGTCCGAT
>JBDSIC010000279.1:0-5787 GCA_039918195.1 Mucilaginibacter sp. | reverse complement strand
CAACTAATTTGTACTTGTCATAATACCTCTTTATTAAAAAAGATGTTGCGAAGGGATCAAATGATTTTTGCTGAAAGGAATGAGTTTGGAGCTACTACAATTAATACTCTATATTTTAAAGATCCTGGTATTAGGAACGATGCCTCATTTGATAAAGACTATTCCAGTGGGAAATACGGAGCTATCCCCAAACTTCAACAATTAGACTTGTTTAATACTAATAATGATTAATATGCCTCCCTCCCGCCTTAGGGATAGCAGCGTATACCGGCCTACGCGCCTAAGGCCTGTGCAGTATGAGCGCATAGCCCGGCCCGAAGGGAAGGCCAAAATTTAAAAAACTAAATCCTAAGTGCTAAATCCTAAATCTGATTTCTGTGCTTTGCTCCATACACCTGTCCCTTGCAGAAGATTTCTCCTCGTTCCTCGTCGAAAGGACATTCTTTTTAAAATTCTAAATTCTGAGTTCTAAATTCTAAAACTCTGAGCTGTGTGCCTTGCTTCGTACACCTGTCCCTCGCAGAAGATTTCTCCTCGTTCCTCGTCGAAAGGACATGTTTTTAAAAAACTAAATCCTAAAATCTAAATTCTAAAATCAATTTCGAACCAATCATATCACTCCACTGCTCGCCACTCATCACTCCCTCCATCATTACTAACCAAATTCCTCCCGACTACCATTCACTCCTCACCACTCACTATTCACAACCAGCAATCCCTCCCCGACACCACTCACCATTCACCACCCATCATTCACCATTTTTATTTAGACTATTTCTAAATAACTATTGACACGAATACAAATTTTATGTTTCTTTGCCGTTACTTAGAATCATTCAAAATAACGACGATGAAAAAACTCCTTACTTTATTTACAATTTTAATAGCCTGTACTACCGCATTCGCCCAGCAAACGGGCAGCATTAGCGGTACCGTAACTACCAGCGATGGCAGCGCGGCGGCCTACGTGTCGGTTGGTATAATTGGCAACCGCGCCGGCGCAGTTACTGATGAGAACGGCGCTTACCGCATACACAAATTAAAACCGGGCACCTATACGGTGAAGGTTACGGCTGTAAACCTGGCTTCGCAGCAAAAAGAGGTAACGGTTACCGCCGGTGGCAATGCCGATGCTGATTTTATGCTGAGCATCAACAATTCGCAATTGCAGGAAGTGGTGATAAAAGACCGCAGCAACCGCATTAAGGTGGATAATCCTTCGCAGACATTGCGCCTGCAGGAACCTTTGCTGGAGGTGCCGCAAAACATACAGGTGGTTAGCAGCACGGCACTGGCCGAGCAGCAGATCATCAGCATGAGCGACGGCGTGATACGCAACGTAAGCGGCGCTGTAAGGCTTGAGCACTGGGGCGACCTGTATACCAACATTACCATGCGCGGCAGCCAGATACAGGCTTTCCGCAATGGGTTTAACGTGGTATCGTCATTTTGGGGCCCGCTTACCGAGGATATGAGCATTGTTGACCATATTGAGTTTGTTAAGGGCCCGGCAGGTTTTATGCTGTCGCAAGGCGACCCAAGCGGTTTATACAACGTGGTTACCAAAAAGCCCACAGGCCAAACCAAAGGCGAGTTTAACTTCACCACAGGCAGCTTTGGCCTGTACCGCGCCAGTTTAGACCTTGACGGCAAACTGAGCAAGGACGGTAAATTTTTATACCGCCTGAATTTGGCCGGCCAAAATAAGGGGTCGCACCGCCCGTTTGAGCATAATAACCGCTACACCGTGGCGCCGGTGGTTTCGTACCAGATAGATGATAAAACCAAGCTTACCGCCGAGTATACCTGGCAGCACGCGGATATGACGGATATTGGCTCGTTCTATGTATTCGGCAAGGATGGTTATGCTACCTACCCGGTTAATTTTACGCAGTATGCGCCGGGCACCCCGCCTACCAAAATAAACGACCATAGCTTGTTTTTAAACCTGCAGCACCGGTTAAACGACCGCTGGAAACTTACCGCACAGGCTGCTTATTTTAACTACAGTCAAAAAGGTTCGTCTATGTGGCCCGATTCGGTTGGCGACAATGGCACCATATTACGCGGCACCGATATTTGGGATGCTAAGAGCAAAATGACGCTGTTCCAGGCTTACCTTAACGGCAACGTTACTACCGGCAGCGTAAAACACCGCATATTAGGCGGTATTGATATGGGCACCAAAGATTACATGGCCGACTGGATACAGTCGCACTCGTACGATACGAAGGATGTTCCTTTCGACAGCAATAACCCTAACTATGGCGTACCTGCCAATGGCTACCCGGTGTTTGACCGCACTACACCTTTTGAAGGCCGCGCGGTGGCAGGCGGCGGCTTAATTGACCAAACCTACACTGCCCTTTATGTGCAGGATGAGCTTGGCTTTTTAGATAATAAAATTCGCCTTACACTTGCGGGCCGTTATACATATGTAAAACAGTCGGCCTGGGGCGGCGATCCTATCACCGGCAAAAAATTCACGCCGCGCATAGGCTTAAGTGTTTCGTTAACCAGGGATATGTCGGTTTATGGTTTGTATGACCAGGCTTTTGTACCGCAAAGCGGCCTGTTAACCGATGGTGGTACGGCCAAGCCTTACACAGGCAGCAATACCGAGTTTGGTATTAAAAAGGACTGGGCCGATGGCAAATGGAACACTACGGTATCGGTTTACCAAATTGTAAAGAACAATGAAATAACCGGCGACCCTAATTTACCCCCAACTGCTGCCTTAACGTACATTGTGTTAGGTCAAAAAAAATCAAAAGGTATCGAGTTTGACCTTCGCGGTGAACTGGCAAAGGGCTTAACGCTTACCGCCAACTATGCCCTTACCGATTCGAGGGTATCACAGCTTAACCCGGCCATTACCCCAACCCCGGGTATTGCTGTGGGCGATATCGTCCCGGGATATGCCAAGCATGTTGCCAACAGTTGGTTAAACTACAAGTTACAGGGGGGTGCATTAAAAGGCACGGGCATAGCCGCGGGCTTTACCTACTTAGCGGGCCGCGAAACCGACACCTGGAGTGAAAGCGACGTTAGGCTACCTAACTACTTTAAGCTTGACGGCGGTTTGTTTTGGGAAGGCAGCAAGCTGCGCGTAAACGCCAACGTGTTTAACGTGCTTGATAAATACCTGTACAGCGGTTCGTACTACTCCTACCTGAATGCCTTTTACTGGCAGTCGGAAGCGCCGCGTAACTACAGGTTATCGGTTACTTACAAATTTTAATAGTTTTTTTCACTGATAGAAAGTCCCGGGCAGGTTTATTTGTCCCGGGCTTTTTTTTGCTTGCTTCGCGAAGTTTTACTTGTCGATAAAGAGCTGCAAAAACTTCAGATCCAGCCAGCGGCCGAATTTGTAGCCTACTTCTTTAAAATGCGCTACTTCGGTAAAGCCCAGGCTGCGGTGCAGGTTAAGGCTTACGGGGTTATCGGCATCTACCCCGGCTATCATTACGTGCATCCCTTTGCCCCGGGCGTGGTCAATAAGCGGCTGTATCAGCAGCTTGCTCAGCCCCTGCCCGCGAAAACCGGCATGTACATATACCGAATGCTCAATAGTTTTACTATAGCAGGGCCATACGCGGAATGACCCATAAGTACTAAACCCTGCCACGCTTCCGCCTGCATCAGCCACAAAAACGGGGAAACCGGCGGCCACCCTGTCGTTATACCAGGTTTGCCGCATTTCGAGCGTGTGCGGCACCTCGCTGTAAACGGCGGTGGTATTTAGTATGGCGTCGTTATAAATTTCGAGTATGCCGGGAAGGTCGGCAATGGTGGCATTACGGATTTCCATTTTTTTGAGAATCAAGAGTTAAGAAGCAAGAATTAAGAGTCAAGAATCAAATAAATAACCCCTTCGACAAGCCCTGGGTGACATTCGTTTATATTTATATGATCTGTGGCATCACAATCAAAAAAAACTACTGACTATCGACCACTCACTACTGACCAATTAATGGCTGCCTAATTTCTTCGCTGATGCTTTAACCACTTCGGGATGTTCCTGGCCCTGATGGCAGCTGTTGCAGTTAACGCCTTCATCAGCCATCATGCCTATCGAGTCTTTTTTTGCTTCGAAGTATTTTTGGTTGAGCATGGCCGTCATTTTATACATTTTGCGGGCCATGCCTTTTTCGGGCTTGGCATCATTTGCCCAATCCATTTTTTTAGTTACGGTGTCGCGTACGTGGCAAAAGCTGCATTTGGTACCCAGTGCATGCTCCCACTCTTCCATCACGTCGTGCATTTGGTCTTTGGTGATATTTTTGGGCAGCACCTTCAGGTTTTTAAATAAAGGCTCATCGGCAGGGCTTGGTTTTAGCGACACCATGGAGGTAAGTACCACCACTGCCAATAAACCTATTGTAATAAATGCTTTTTTGTTGATAACCATAGCGTAAATATAACCCCCTAACCCCCTAAAGGGGGAATTTTTTTCAAAAATTTTAGCTTTTATCTTTTATAAGTGCTTCGCTGAGCTGCCAAAGTTGTTCGCGACCGGCGGCGTTATTTGCGGTTTTAGACGACTTGGCCACCTTTTTCTTTTTAAAATATTGCCCGCTTTTGGTATGCAGGTTGGGCTGCGTAGCCAGGTAAACGGTGGTTTCGGCACCTTTTTCTGGTGATATCATAAACGGGCTTACAACCGTAAGCAGCAACCTGCTCAGACCGCTAAGGCCGGTACCAAAACCGCTTTTTACCAGTCCCGGGTGTAATGCAAAGGCGGTTATGCCCTTGTCGCCATATTTTTCGGTAAGCGATTTGGTGAACCAGATGTTGTAGAGTTTGGCCGTGCCATAAGTTTTCCAGGCTGAATAACCATTTTCGCACTTCAGGTCATCAAAATTGGGTTTCGACATTTGGTGCGCTTCGGAACTTACATTAATGATGCGCGCCTGCCCTTTCAGCAATAGCGGCATTAAATATTCCGTTAACGCAAAATGCCCCAAATGGTTAACCGCAAAGGTCATCTCGAAACCATCCTTGCTAAAGCGATGCTCGGGGAATATGCCCCCGGCATTGTTGATGAGCACGTTAATGGCCAGCAGACGGCTTTTGAGTTTTTCGGCGGCTATATGAACACTGTGCAGGTCTGAGAGGTCGCATTTTACGGCGTATATTTCCTTGTTGCCGGTTTGCTTTATTAGCTGCTGCGCCAATTCATCGCCCTTAACAACATCGCGCACCAGCAAATACAGCGCATGCCCCTTCTTGGCCAGCTCCAGTGCCGTTGCCTTGCCTATGCCCGATGTGGCGCCCGTAATGATGGTTGTTGTTGCAGACATGTTTATTTAGCGATTTGGTGATTGAGTGAATGAGTGATTGTATTTCATATCGATTTCCCCGTAAAACTAAGCTAACTTATCCTAAATAATTCGAAATTGAACATTCGAATTTCAAATACAAAAATCACTCATTCGCCAAATCGCTCATTCACTCCATAAACTAGCTCGCTTCTGCCAGCTTTTCATTCTCTAGTATGCTTAGCAATGCTTTTTCGGCGAGATTTAGTTCGGCGGCTTTGTTATCTTGTTGTTCGTCCAGCTTGTCAATGTACTTGAAAATGGCGCCTTCTTCGTAGCTTTTTATTACGGTTGGATGCACGTAGTATTTTTTACAAACCGTACGGGTATTACCTAAGTTAATAGCTACCTCGTCCAGCACGCTTACAATTTTCTTTTTGCACTCGGCTACCGTGCTAAATTTACCCGCTTCCTTAAAGGCGTACAGGGCACTTACACTGCCCGCCCAGGTGCGGAAATCTTTGGC
>JBDSIC010000278.1:0-2638 GCA_039918195.1 Mucilaginibacter sp. | reverse complement strand
TCGATGGTACAACCACCTTTAAGCCCGGGCAGTTGGCATACCAGTTCTCGAAACACTGGCTATGCTGCGAGCTAAGCATACCCGCGTTGCCTGTTGGGCCGCGGAAAACAATTGGTGCTGAGAATTGCCCGCCGCTCATTGACATGATCTTGGCCGCGCCGTTAATGATCTGGTCGATAGCCACCAGCGAGAAGTTGAATGTCATAAACTCGATGATAGGCTTTAACCCATTCATGGCCGAGCCTATGCCTATACCGGCAAAACCCAATTCAGAGATGGGGGTATCTATTACACGTTTAGCGCCAAATTCATCCAACATACCCTGGCTAACTTTGTAGGCGCCATTATACTCGGCCACCTCTTCACCCATCAGGTATATATTCTCGTCTTTGCGCATTTCTTCCTGCATTGCTTCGCGAAGTGCTTCTCTGAATTGTAATTCTCTCATTTTATACTATAAAAATGTATTTTTCGGTTGCAAATATAATGCAATAATGTTTGAATTTCAACCGGCTAAACGGGGGATATTAATTTTATTTATAGGGGCTGCAAAGCCCTTAAGTAAGTAAAACGAAATTATTAACCATCAATATCAGTTTTCTAATGTAATTGTTACCTTGCCGCCACAAAACCTTGCCCGCAATGAAGTTCCCATCAGTAAAGATACTTGCCGAAAGCGCTGCCAATACCATCAAACGTTTCCCCTTAGAAGTGCTGTTCGCGCTGGCCGGCACCATAGCTGCCACCATAGACGCTAATAATGATGTGTATAACGATGCGCAGCAAACCTGGTGCTACCGCGTAATGATGATGGCCAACCTGGGCTTTTTGCTTTCGCTTGCGGCTACGCTGTTTGTTGGCAGCAAAAACTATAACACTAAAAAAGGCTGGCTGATACGCGGACTGGCCGCAGCCTTTGGCATCTTGCTATTGTTTATCATTAACCCTGATGAGCGGATGTTTGATTACGCACGGTTCTTCCTGTTTAGCCTGGGGTTTCATTTACTGGTGTCATTCGCCGCATTTACTACGTGCGGGCATGTGCAGGGTTTTTGGCAGTTCAATAAAACGCTTTTTCTGCGGTTTTTAGGCGGGGCGCTGTACAGCGTGGTGTTGTTTTTAGGCCTGCTGGCCGCCATATATGCTACCCGCTTTTTATTTAACGTTACTATTGATAACGATATAGACATTACCCTGTTTATATGGATAGCCGGCATATTTAATACGCTTTTCTTCTTAGCCGGAGTGCCGCAGGATACCGCGCAGCTGGACGAGGATTTTTCGTATCCTAAAGCCCTTAAGGTATTTACCCAATATGTGCTGATACCGCTGGCAACCGTCTATGTAGTTATCCTGCTGGCCTACGAAGTGAAGATAGCGCTGGAATGGAGCCTGCCCAAAGGACTGGTATCAAACCTGGTACTGGGCTACGCTGTATTTGGTATATTATCCATTTTGCTGGTGTACCCCATACGCAACCACGAAGAAAATAAATGGATAAAAACCTATGGCCGCAGTTTTTATTTTTTGCTGATCCCGCTGTTGGTACTTTTGTTTTTAGCGATGCTGGCCCGGGTACTGCCGTATGGCATTACCGAGCAGCGTTATTTTTTACTGGTGCTGGCCGGCTGGCTAACGTTTATAACAGCCTATTTTTTACTATCGCGTAAGCAAAATATAAAGGTGATACCTATATCGTTATGTATAGTTACGCTGCTGTCTATTTACGGGCCGTTAAGCGCGCTGTCGGTTTCAAGGTATTCGCAACGGAGTATACTGGTAAAAATATTTGAAAAGCATGGCAGGTATAAGGATGGCAAGCTGCTGCCTTTAGGTAAAGTTAAAATTTCGGCAGATGAGGGAAGGGAGGCTTATGCAAAGATAGATTACCTGTGCGGCGATGATAAAATGCGTGCGCTGGAAGGCTACATTGATAAGGACCTTGTTGCCGTAAGTGATTCGCTGGCAGGCGGTATAAAGGACAAAAGATATGGTTACCGGTACGATTTAAAGGGCAAACAGGTGGACTGGTTGAGCAAATATTTAGGGGTTAATAAGTTTTCGAGCTTTAGAGATATTGATTATCAAACTTACAGCTTTGGTATAGAGAACATGTCGTTACTTGAGATAAAGGACTATGATTACATCCTGAAATTTGGAGATAATTATAACAATGATCCTGATACCATGCGGCTGAAGAGCGAGGCCTTGAAAATTGTTGAATCAGCCACTAACGAGGGTGTTTACAATTTGAAGATAAATAACGAAACAGTGCTGGTGGATTTAAAGCCATTTGCAAGCGGTTTAATAAAGCAGCGAGATACACTCAACCAATATCTTAAGGAAAATATAAACGAGTACCTGCTCCCCGAAAATAGGCTTATCATTACCCGGCAGACAAAAAGTTATACGGTTTTTATGCGGATAGAGAAAATGGAGTTTAGTATTGAAGAGGGTAAAATGAGGAATTTTTATCCTACTACTGGTTATTATATGATAAAGAAGAAAGGCGTAACTAAATAGCTGTCATTCGATGAGCAGCAGGGAATGCGCGGTAGCGCGAAAGAGAAATCTTCTACTCCATGCAAATCCGACACATCGTCGTAGAAGATTTCTCCTCGTTCCTCGTTCGAAATGA
>JBDSIC010000277.1:0-3917 GCA_039918195.1 Mucilaginibacter sp. | reverse complement strand
GGTTTAAAAGTAGTGTACCCGGCATTCCCCGCAGACGCCAAAGCCCTGCTGCTCGCCGCTATTGACGACCCCAACCCGGTGATGTATTTTGAGCATAAATACCTGTACCGTAACATTGGCGGCGAAGTGGCCGACGAATATCATCCTATTGAAATAGGTAAAGCGAAAGTTATTAAAGAAGGTGATGAGGCCAGTATTATTACTTACGGCTGGGGCGTGCACTGGGCAATAGAATATGCCGAAAAGCACCCGGATGTATCTGTAGAAATAATTGACCTGCGCACGTTGCAGCCCTGGGATAAAGCGGCTGTCGAAGCTTCAGTAAAAAAGACGGGCCGAATATTGATATTACATGAAGATACTTTAGTAAGCGGTTTCGGCGGCGAGGTAGCCGCGCATATTGCTGAACATTGCTTTGCCTGGCTTGATGCCCCCGTTATGCGCTGTGCCGGTTTAGATACGCCAATACCGATGAACAAAGGTTTGGAGGATCAGTTTATGGGGAAGAGCAGGCTGGAGGAAGTAATGGCGAAATTGTTGGATTATTAACACCCTAACGTCTATGTCACCCTGTCATTCTGAGCGTTACGAAGAATCTATTCGCCGATAGATGCTTCGTTCCTCAGCATGACAGGGTGGTAAGTTTTTCCTGTCATTCTGAGCGATAGCGAAGAATCTAATAGCGAACTTTGCTATCCGATAGATGTTTCGTTCCTCAGCATGACAGGGTGGTTAAGAGATAGGTTTAGGCGGCCACTCCATAATATCTTCATTCAAAAATTTCCATTCAGGATTATCTTCAGAAATCAAAGCATCTTTTTTGCCCCTGGTCCAGCCTTTAATTTCTTTTTCCCTTTCTATGGCATCATTTACATATTGATGTCTCTCAAACCAAACCAGGTAGAAGCATTTGTATTTGGAAGTGAAACTGTTTTTGCTTTCATCGTTAAAATAATGTTCGTATAGTCGCTTTTCCAAATCGTTAGTTACACCAGTATACAGCACCTTTTTGTTAAAGTTTGTAAGTATATAGGTGAAAAAATTATACTGTCGCATGTATACAATAATAAAAAAGATTTGTCACTAGGAGCGATAACGAATACATGCTTCGTTCCTCAGCATGACAACAGGTAATAAAGAATGATAAAAAAGATTTGTCATTATGAGCGTAGCGAAGAATCTATTCGCCTATAGATGCTTCGTTCCTCAGCATGACAAATAAGAAAGTACGCTAACCTTCCACCAACTCCACCTCTGCCACCGGGCTAAACAAATAAACCCTTTTACTGCTTACTTCCACACATTTATACCGCTTGCGCAGCTTTTCTTCCTTGCGGAAAACACGGCCGTCCTTTAGTTTGAACAATGCTTTAACAGGTATCTTCTCAACAGTATGGATACGCTCTTTCGCAGCATCGTACAGCCGCAGCGAACGGTATAGGTTCAGGTCGGAGCAACTGGAGGCGGCAGGGTTGTTCAGGTATTTCACTATCGCATGTTTCACATCCGCGGGGAACACTTCCTTGTCAAAAAAAGGCTGCATCATTTTTTTAAAATTGCCCTTCCACTCGGTGCCGTGTGGTTTGGCCTTGCCTTTATGCTCGTTCCAGGTGTGTAGGTGGGCAAACTCATGTACCGTAGTAACCAGGAAAGCGTAGGGGTTTAAATCAAAATTAACGGATATGCGGTGGCCTTTGCCATCATACGGCGCGCGGTAATCGCCAAATTTACTGTTACGGTTGCGCGAAATTTTAAATTCGCATTTAAAGTAATCTATCCACCGGCCAATAAGCGGGGCGGCTTCGGCGGGCATGTACCTTTCCAGAATTTTTATTTTATCCAATTTTACCTCTTACCCAAATATAAAAAATTCCGGCTCTTATTTTAGCAGGTTGTATGTAATAAAACTTGCCGCGTAAGCCAGCAGCGTCATGTAGGCAAATTGTATGGCGGGCCACTTCCAGTTCTTTGTTTCGCGGTACACTACAGCCACGGTGCTGGCGCACTGCATGGCGAAGGCGTAAAATGCCATCAGCGAAAAAGCAACCGCGACGGTAAATATCGGCTGGCCTGTTTGTGGGTTGCGGGCATTATCCATTTTTTCTTTTACTGATTCTATTTTGTCGGCGTTGCCGTCGACGCTATAAATAGTGGCCATGGTGCCTACAAAAACCTCTCGGGCGGCAAATGAAGTGATAAGGGCAATGCCTATCTTCCAGTCGAAACCCAATGGTTTTATTGCCGGCTCAATGGCATGGCCAAGCGCACCGGCGTACGAATTTTCGAGTTTGGCAGAGCCGATAACACGGCTAAGTTCTTCTGGGCTTATAGTTTCAGTGTATTGTGGCTGGCTGTATTTTTGATCGATAGTGGCAAACTTATCGCCCGGACCGTAAGAGGCAAGTACCCATAATACGATAGATACCGCGATGATCACCTTCCCTGCTTCCAGTACAAATGTTTTAGACCTGTCGTACATCGAGAACAGCACGTTCTTCCAGCGCGGCATGCGGTAAACGGGCAGTTCCATAATGAAATAGCCGCGTTCCTTTGCCTTCAGCAAAAATTTAAAAACAAAAGCGACTATAATGGCTGATACCAGGCTGAAGATATACATGCCGGTTAATACCAGGCCTTGCAGGTTAAATATCCACCACACGTTGCGGTCAGGTACAACAAGCGCTATCAGCAGGGTGTAAACAGGCAACCGTGCCGAGCAGGCTACCAGTGGCGTAACCATAATGGTGATCATCCTGTCCTTCCAATTCTCGATAGTGCGGGTGCCCATAATGGATGGTACCGCGCAGGCAAAACCGCCAATAAGCGGCACCACGGATTTACCGCTAAGGCCAACCTTGCGCATCAGTTTATCCATCATAAACGTAACGCGGGCCATGTAGCCGGTATCTTCTAAAATAGAAATGAATACAAACAGGATAGCTATTTGTGGGATGAATACCAATACACCACTGAGGCCGGCTAACACACCGTCAATAAGGAGGCTGGTTAACGGCCCTGCGGGTAGTGCGCCGCGTAAAACATTTTCGGCCCAAACAAACAGGCTTTCTATCATATCCATCGGGTAAGCCGACCAAGCAAATATCGACTGGAAAATGAACAGCAATATCCCAAGGAAGATAGCAAAGCCAAATAATTTATGCGTTAGAACATGGTCTATTTTATTACTAAACGTTTCTTCGTGCGCGGTGTCGGGCAGGTGTACCGTATCGTAAAGCACATCATTTATAAAATTGTAACGGGCAATGGTTTCGGCAGCCTGCGCTTTTTGCGAATGGAAGGAATGTTCCAGTTCCAGGCTTTCAATACGATTGCTTTGTGCGGCTGTAAGAAAAGTTATGTTTTCGTGCTGATGTGCAAGCTGTAATGCGAAGTAGGGATTTTGCACCTCTATTTCCCTGCCTATTTGTGCTATCAGCTGTGGGGCTATAGTTTCTACATCGATGGTATCTTCCTGTAGTGCGATAGTGTTGGCAAATGATATAGCCGACTTCAGCTTCTCTATACCATCGCCTTTACGTGCGCATATGGGTATAACCGGTACGCCCAGTTTTTTTACCAGCAGGTCAATGTCGATCTTTATCCCTGCCTTGTCGGCAAGGTCCATCATGTTAAGGGCGAGGATGACCGGTATCTTCAGATCGGCAACCTGGGTATATAGCAGCAGGTTGCGTTTTAGGTTGGTAGCATCCACTATCACCACTACCAGGTCGGGCCTTGAAGGGTTTGCCCTGTCAGCTAAAACAGAAAATACAATGGATTCATCCTGGCTTTTGGGGTACAGGCTGTAGGTGCCCGGCAGGTCAATTATCTCGGCGCGGCGGCCATCGGGCAACTGGGTGTACCCAATCTTTTTATCGACAGTAACCCCCGGAAAATTTCCTATTTTTTGATTTAAG
>JBDSIC010000276.1:0-5061 GCA_039918195.1 Mucilaginibacter sp. | reverse complement strand
AAATAAGCCTTTCGGCATTTAAAAATAAGGTGTTGCTAATAGTTAACACCGCTTCGCAATGCGGGTTTACCCCACAGCTTAGCGAGTTGGTTGCCCTGAAGGAAGAATACGCAGGTCAGGACTTTGAAATACTCGCTTTCCCATCAAATGACTTTGGCGGGCAAGAGCCACTGGAGGGCGAGCAACTGGCATCATTTTGCGAAGTTAACGCCAAAAATTACCCGTCATTTGATAAGATAAGGGTACGCGGGCCATACGCGCACCCGTTGTTCAAATTTTTGTCGGACAAGAAACTTAACGGGGTATTTAATGCTGTTCCGAAATGGAATTTTCATAAATTTTTGGTTGACAGGTCGGGCAAGGTGATAGATTATTTTTACCCGTTCACCAAGCCAACATCGGCAAAGGTGAAAAAGCAGATAAGCCGGTTATTATCAGCCGGTAAAAAGTAACGATATTATGTTGAAATTAGATATACTGGTTTTATCCGTTCACCCGGATGATGCTGAATTAGGCTGTGGCGGAACGCTGTTAAAACACATTGCATTGGGTAAAAAAGCGGGTATTGTCGATCTTACCCGCGGCGAACTAGGCACCCGCGGCTCGGCTGAGATACGCGAAGCGGAGGCTAATGCCGCCGGCGAAATATTAGGGCTTGCTGTACGCGAAAATTTAGGGCTGCCTGATGGTTTTTTCCAAAACAGCCGCGAATACCAGCTAAAGATTATCGAGGTAATACGCAAATACCAGCCGCACATTATAATCACAAACGCTTACCACGACCGTCATCCCGACCACGGCCGGGCTAATGAACTGTTAGAAACAGCCGTATTTTTATCCGGCCTGCGCAAGATAGAAACTGAACAAGCCGGCGAAATACAGGAGCCATGGCGCCCCGAACTGCTGTTGCATTTTATACAGGACAGGTATATCGAGCCGGATATACTGATAGACATTACCGACCATTGGGATAAAAAGATAGAAAGCATTATGGCCTTCAAATCGCAGTTTTATAACCCTGAATGGGAAGAAGAACCGCAAACCTATATCTCATCGCCCGATTTTTTTAAAACCACCGAGGCGCGCGCGCTTGAATTTGGTAAAAATATAGGTGTAAAGTATGCGGAAGGATTTACATCGGTAAAGTTATTGGGCGTGGATAACCTGTTTAACCTGAAATAACGAATATCGAATACTGAATTCCGAATGATGAAATAAAAAAACCTTCAACATTCCTTGTTAGATGTTTGATATTATATGAAAGATCAGAATTTCAAATAATCAAAGCGGTTATTGTCCTTACTTTTCTCGCGTTTAAGCTTGTGCTCGTTGGCCAGCTTTAGCAGTATGCCTGATAATTCAGAAGTTTTGAAATCCGAATCGTAATGTTCTTTGCAATAGCTTGCTATAGACGATATAGAGCGTGGCACATCAAAGTAATCCGTAGCCAAAAGCTGGTTCAATATCCTTGTAGCGCCGGGTTTTTTACGCAGTGGCGCGCCGTTGTAACTTTCGCTGCTATCGGCTTTTAATTTGCGGCCCCGTTTGTAGGCTTCGCCACCTTCGCTGTCGTTCCGGTCAATATCTATCAGTACATCAAACAACTTCTCGGCAATTTTAACCTGTACGGCTTCAGACTTAAACGTGTTGACTACTTCGGATATCTCGGCGAGTTGCCTTTTTAATTTCTCTATTTGCTTATTCATGATAGGTGTAGTGTTAGGGGATGTAAACATAAAAACCTTAAGTAATTAAAATATTACCTATTAGGTAATTATTGCAATATTTATAAAACCATTGAATATTATATTAACGCAATTCAATAATTTTAGTACAAATTACAAAAAAAAAGTGCCTGTTATAATAAATAACAGGCACTTGTAGCAATATTATTACACTATACTTAAAATTTAGACGATATTGTTTCAAGTATTGCAAGCCCTTCGTCAATATGTTTTTTCTCAATAATAAGTGCCGGGCGGAAGCGGACGCTTTTTTCGCCGCAGCCTAAATACATCACGTTGTGCTCCATACCCTTATCAATAAATTTGTCCCTCGTTTTTTTATCAGGAAAATCAAAAGCCGTTAACAAACCCTTACCGCGTATATTGCTTATTACGGGGACTTTTTCGGCAATTATGGCCAGTTCACTTTGCAGGTAGTCGCCCATTGTGGCAGCGTTATTACACAGTTCATCTTCCTTTATTATCTCTAATATCTTGGTAGAGCGTACCATATCAACCAAACTGCCCCCCCAGGTAGAGTTAATGCGCGACGGTATTTTAAATACATTGTTCTCCACCTCATCTATCCTTGGGCCTGCCAGTATGCCGCAAACCTGCATTTTTTTGCCAAAGGCGATAATATCCGGGCGGGCGTTTTCGCCAAAATGTTCGTGGCACCAAAATTTGCCGGTAAGGCCAACGCCGGTTTGTACCTCGTCATATATCAACAGGGCCTCATATTCATCGGCTAGTTGGCGCAGCTGTTCGGCAAATTCTTTACGCATGTGGTTATCGCCGCCTTCGGCCTGTACAGGCTCAACAATAATAGCGCAGATATTGTCCTTATCGTCTTCAAAAGCCTTGCGTATTTGGGCTACCGATAATGCTTCGCGCCTTAACAGGTCCTCGTGGCTTTCATCGCCATACGGGAAGCTCATAGCCGGGAACGATACCCGCGGCCAGTCAAATTTGGCATACCATTTTGTTTTTACGGGCAGGGTATTGGTAAGGCTTAAGGTGTAACCCGAACGGCCGTGGAAAGCATGCTCAAAGTGCAATACTTTATGGCCTTTTTCTTTGGTATAACCTTTTGCAAAATTCTTCTGCACTTTCCAGTCCATAGCCACTTTCAGCGCGTTCTCAATAGCCAGCGTACCGCCCGATATAAAAAAGGCATGGGGCAGGTAGTCCGGTATGCCCACTCGCGAAAACATTTCTAAAAATTCGGCGTATTGGGTGGTATATATGTCGGAGTTAGAGGGGTTGGTAAGCGCCGCCAGCATAAGGTTCTTTTTAAAATTTTCATCGCCCAGCATTTTGGGGTGGTTGTAACCTAAAGGCACTGATGCAAAGCAGGTAAAAAGGTCGAGCAGGGTGCGTTTGTGCCTGGAATCATGAATATAAACCCCGTTGCTTTTTTCCATGTCAAAGGTGAGGTCGAAACCATCTACCAACAGGTGTTTTTCTAAAGTATCATGAACATTTTCGGGGGATATCTGCAGGTTGTACATATAATGTCAGTTTAAACAAATCTACAAAAAACCCTTAATTAAAGCAATTTAGGCACTTTTTGAACCGATTTGCTAAAAAAGTAACTTTAAATTGTTTAAAGTTGTATTTTGTACCGAAAGGGAATTTGGTTTTTGCGTTCAGGCTGTTGTTTGGAACGAAAAAAGGCGAAAAATCTTCCGGAATGGAACGTATTTTAGTGTTCGGCAAGATTTTTTCTTATGCAGATATAGGGCGGTGATCCAACGAGTATTCAGTCTTGGGAATGATATATAATGAGTTTTTTCTGAATATTTTATAAGGAGTGTATCGATTTAGCAATATATTTACATCCTGTTATAACCACTAAATTTAACCGAATGAACAAGTACAAGATTCTGATAGCGGCATTAT
This sequence comes from Mucilaginibacter sp., assembly GCA_039918195.1. GTDB lineage: Bacteria > Bacteroidota > Bacteroidia > Sphingobacteriales > Sphingobacteriaceae > Mucilaginibacter. Next base: position 1,435 of record JBDSIC010000276.1, on the reverse strand, counting down.
TGATCAATTTAAGCTATAGTGCATTTGCACAGGACTATGTAAAATATGTGAATACGCTGCAAGGCACGGAGTCAACCTTTGGACTTTCTTACGGGAGCACGTACCCAACGGTAGCGCTGCCTTACGGGCAACACTTCTACTCGCCGCAAACCGGCAAAAACGGCGATGGCTGGAAATACCAATACCAGGCAGACAAGATACGGGGGTTTCAACAGGTACACCAGTGCAGTCCCTGGATGGGCGATTACGCGGTGTTTTCACTGTTCCCTGTCGAAGGTAAAGCGACAGCTAACGAAGACGACCGCGCCTCATCATTTAAACATGTCAACGAACATGCCGGTCCCGATTATTACAAGGTGAAGTTTGACAATGGCATCACCACCGAAATTACCCCCGTTGAACGCGGCGCGCAAATGCGTTTTACCTTCACGGGTAAAGACGATGCTTACCTGATATTCGACGGCTTTATAAAAACAGCCGATTTCCAGATACTGCCGGAGCAGCGCAAAATAATTGGCTGGGTACGCAGCGGTATTTTTATACCTCAAAACTTCAGGGGCTATTTTGTAATTGAGTTTGACCAGCCGTTTAAGAGCTACGGCACTTGGGCAGATAAAGGCAAAACAATAAAAGCCGGCGACAAAGCATTGGCCGGAACCGGGATAGGCGCTTACCTTCAATTTAAAAAAGGCGCTAAAGTAACCGCTAAAATGGCTACCTCATACATCAGCCCGGAGCAGGCCCAGCTTACGCTGAATACTGAAATAAAATCCAAAACTACTTTTGACCAAACCCATAAAGCAGCCACTAAAATATGGAACGACCTGTTAGGCCGTATTGCCGTTGAGGGTGGTACCGAAGAAGAAAAAGCCACTTTTTACTCGTGCCTATTCCGCTCAAACCTGTTTTCGCGGAAATTTTATGACATTAATGAGAAAGGCCAGCCTTATTATTACAGCCCGTACGATGGCAAAGTACATGACGGTTATATGTATACCGACAATGGTTTTTGGGATACCTTCCGCACGCAGTTCCCGTTAGATAATATTTTGCACCCAACCATGCAAGGCAGGTACATGCAAAGCCTGCTGGATGCGCAGCAACAGTTTGGTTTTTTCCCGGCCTGGTCTAACCCCGGTATGTCGGGTGTCATGCTGGGCAACCACGCCATGTCATTACTGGCTGATGCCTGGGCTAAAGGTATACGCAACTTCGACCCACACCAGGCATTGGATGCCTATGTTAACGAGGTGACCAATAAAGGCCCTATCGGCGGCTCAAGCGGTAGGGATGGCTGGAAAGATTATTTTGTTTCGGGCTTTATCCCAACAGATAATGTTGGCGAAAGCGGTGCTAAAACGCTGGAGCTTGCCTATGATGATTTTTGTGCCTACAACCTGGCCAAAATGACCGGCGATACTTATCATCAAAAAAT
>JBDSIC010000275.1:0-7596 GCA_039918195.1 Mucilaginibacter sp. | reverse complement strand
AAAACAAATAATAAGCAGAATAATAAGGTTTTGCGGTTCATTAGAAAGATCGGCCGTTTGGATATGAAATGGGATAGTTAATTATTATACTAATATAAACAGTTATATTAATTAACCCGAATAACTTTAGCGTTGTAAGCAATAAAACTTTTTGATTAAAGACCAGCTGCTTACTCCACCAAAATATTCTCACCAAATTTCTGCGACACAGTGGTATTATCCTTGCCATTAATGCTTATCACCAGCGAGTTATCATAACCTATTTTTTCTACAAGCGATATGGTGGTGCCAATACCAATGTCGAGTTTCAGCAGGTATTGCAGGAACGGGCTGCTGGTATCGCGTACGGCGGCTACCTTACAGGTGGTGCCGGTTTTTATATCAGCCAGGCTTACCGAGTAGGGTTTGGCCATTTTGCCGTTGGCTTTTGGTATGGGGTCGCCATGCGGGTCGTACTCGGGGAAATCGAGGAATTTTTCCAGCCTGTCGGCCAATGTGGTATCGTTAATATGTTCCAGTTCTTCGGCAATGTCGTGTATCTCGTCCCAGTGATAGCCCAGCTTTTCTAACAGGAATACCTCCCACAGCCTGTGGCGGCGCACAATAAGCACAGCATCTTTCTGTCCCTGCGGGCTTAGCCGTACGCCCGCTTTTTTATCATAGGCTATCAGCTGCTTATCGGTAAGCTTGCGTATCATATCCACCACCGATGCCGGGTTATTCCCTAATGATTCGGCAATGGCGGTCGGCGTTATCTTCACGCCCTCATCCTGCGATAAACGGTAAATGGCCTTTAAGTAATTCTGCTCTGATAACGTTTGCATGCCGTGGCTGTTTATATAAACATAACAAAGATAAATAATAGTTGCAATAAATAAAATTAGGCAAGACTAATTTTATTTATTATATTAATAAAATTATTTATTTATGTTTGCACAAATAAAATACAAATGCGCACCAAGATATTGCTGATCCTTATTACATTCCCACTCCTGCTCAACGCGCAGGTCATTAACCTGAAAGGCAGGGTAATGGCTGATACCATACCCCTGCCCTATGCCTCGGTTAGCATACAAGGCACGCGGGTAGGCACCACTACCAACGATAGCGGCTACTACGAACTCCGAAACATCCCCGCCGGAACATATAAAGTAAGTTTTTCGAGTGTAACGTATGAGCATCAAAGACTGCCGGTAATAATCACGGAAAATGAAACAGCTATGCTAAACGCCAACCTTAAACCATACAGTTCCAAACTAAGCGAAGTAGTTATTACAGGCGTATCCCGTGCTACCGAACTACGCAAGAACCCGGTGCCGATAGCGGTGCTGTCCAAATCAAACCTCGACCAAAATATAGGCACCAATATTATCGAATCGATAGTGAAAGGGGTGCCGGGCGTTAACGCGGTAACAACGGGGCCAAATATATCCAAGCCATTCATTCGCGGGTTGGGCTATAACCGGGTGCTTACCCTTTTTGATGGCATTCGCCAGGAAGGCCAGCAATGGGGCGACGAGCATGGTATAGAGATAGACGCTTATGGCGTTGGCCGGGTGGAAGTAATAAAAGGGCCGGCAAGTTTAACTTATGGATCAGATGCGCTGGCGGGGGTTATTAACATGATACCTTATACCCAACAGGAAGGCAGGGGATTTAAAGGCGACTTTACCACAGAATACCAAACCAACAACGGCATGATAGGCACGTCTGTTGGGTTAGGTTATAAAACCGATTCGTGGAAATATAATTTTAGAGGCACGGTTAAGGCCGCACATGATTACCGTAATCATATAGACGGTTTTGTGTACAATTCGGGTTTCAGGGAGGTTAACCTTTCGGCTATTGCGCGTACTGATAAAAAATGGGGCTACACTCAAATAGCCGCTACCCTATACAATAACCAGCAGGAAATACCCGACGGCAGCCGCGATTCGCTAACCCGCAGATTCACCAAACAGGTAGCCGAAATTCAGCACGATGACATCAAAAACCGGCCTTTTATCAGTGATGATGAGTTTAAAACCTACACTATCGCGCCGCTTACCCAAAGCATACAACATTACCGCCTGTACTCGCAAAGCCAGTTTAACGTGGGCGAAGGCAGCGTTAACGCGCTGGTGGGCCTGCAGCAAAATATACGCAGGGAATTTACCCACCCTACCGCCATCAGCCAGGCCGCGCTGGACATTGTATTGAACACGCTGAACTACGAAGTGCGCTACAATCTGCCTGTTTTTTCGGGAATAGAAAGCACTATAGGCGCTAACGGGTTTTACCAAACCAACCGTAACAAACAAGCGACGGATTTCCCGATACCTGATTATAATTTGTTTGATATAGGCACTTATATTTTTGCTAAGAAGACATTCGGCAAGGTGGATATTTCGGGTGGCATACGGTATGATAACCGCCATATACGCTGGGATGATTTTTATGTAGGACATGATACGCAAACCGGCTTTGGTATACGTGTAAATGCCAACACGCCCGGCGCAAGCCTGCAATTCCCGGAGTTTAAGCACAATTATACGGGTGTATCAGGCAGTATGGGTATTACCTATAATATCACCGATCGCCTGTTATTAAAAGGCAATATTGCCCGCGGCTACCGTGCGCCAAATATAACCGAGATAGGCTCCAACGGTCTGGACCCCGGCGCGCATATTGTTTATTTAGGCAACCGGAACTTCAAACCCGAGTTTAATTTACAGCAGGATATCGGCCTCATCGCTTATTTAAAGGATATGGACGTAATGCTGGAAGTATTTAACAATAACATCGACAACTACATCTACCAATCTAAGCTGACCGATGCTAATGGTAAGCCTGTAGTTATTGTTGAGGGCAACAGCACCTACCAGTACCAGCAATCAAAAGCCCGGCTGTATGGTGCCGAGGTTACCTTTAACATGCATCCCGAAGGGTCGAAATGGCTGTGCTTCAATAATAGCCTGGCCTATGTTACCGGCATTAACAAAAATGAGGACCTTATTGCCACATCTAACGGCGCGGCTAAGTACCTGCCGTTTATACCGCCGCTGCACGTGCGGTCGGAATTGCGGGTTAAGCCGCAGGGTGTTTACGGCATATTTTCAAAGATATATGCGGGGATTGAGGCCGATATGTATTCGGAACAAAATAAGTTTTACGCGCTGGATAATACAGAAACCTATACCCCCGGCTATACCCTTATTAACCTCAGCGCCGGGGCAACTATTAAACCTAAGTCTGCCAAGAATTATCTTGAACTGTTCTTACAGGCAAGTAACCTGTTCGACAAAGCCTATCAATCCAACCTGAACAGGCTGAAGTATTTTGAATATTACCAATCGTCGCCTTCAGGGAGGTTGGGTATCTATAATATGGGGCGGAATTTGAGTATGAAAGTGGTTTGGCATTTCTGAGTTAGTGATTAGAGGCTAGTGATCAGAGATCAGTTACTAGCGGCTTTAGTTAGCATTTTCTAAGGTTGCAGCCTGTAAAAAAGCTACCTTTGCTCTATGAAAAACATACTCTTATTATCTGCCGCTTTATTAACGCTTGCATCGTGCGGGGTTAACAATAAAGGCAATACTTCCGGTACAGATACCACCGGCACCGATACTGCCGCACCCAAAATTTTAACCGCGAAAATGTATATAAAAGACACTATCAAGGTTGGCGAACCTGTGACGCTAAAGTTTACAGTATACAACACGGCTGATACCGCCATGAAATTCTGCAAGTGGCATACTCCCTTCGAGGCACCTATGAGCAAATATCTTGATATTAAAAATGAGGCAGGTGAAGAGGTAAATTACAAAGGCGCTATGGCCAAACGTATCATGCCGCCACCTGCCGACAGCTATTTGGAACTGCGTGCGACCGATAGCGTATCTGCCAATACCGACCTGCTAAGATCATACGCCATTGAGAAGCCTGCCCGTTACACCATTGTTTATAACAGCAAAGATATCAGCGGGTTGACCGTTACGGATAGCGTATCTTTCGTCTATATAAAATAGTGTTCCAAAGTGTTCCAGGTGTTCATTTTTTAAACCGTGAACACCCTGAACACCCCGTGAGCACTTTGGAACACCCCAGTGAACATATTGGAACACGCCCGTGAACATTTTGGAACACTGCAGAATTTTGGCACCACTTTATTCCTTAGAAACGGTTTAAAATTGAAAAAAACGTCATTGAGACATATATCATTTTTATTAAACGCTTAACCGGGCTGGTCCGGTTAAGCGTTTAAAACTTATCTGTTATAAGCCCGGGTCAAATTCCACAATCCATTCAATGCCATATTTATCCCTAAACATTCCGGCGTAGGTGCCCCATGGCGTATCACCAATGGACCCTTCAACCTCCCCTCCTGCTGCTAATCCGTTAAATACCTTGTCGGCTTCTCCACGGCTTTCGGCACTTACAACTATTTTAGACCTGTTTTCGTTTTCGTTTACCCGTCCCATAAATTCCGGAACATCATTAGCTATTAATAAATTGTGCTTGCCGATAGGTAAGGCAATGTGCATTATTTTATTTGCTTCGTTTTCTGCAACCTGAAATTCAGGACCCGGCAGATCCTTGAAGCGAATGATCTTGGTGAACTCTCCGCCAAAAACTGATTTGTAAAAGGTGAATGCTTCTTCGGCGTTGCCATTGAAGTTGATCCACGGATTGATTGTTCTCATAATTTTATATTTAAGTTTTTAAAATTTTCTACTCACGCTTTTCAGCATTCCCGTTGTCAATGTGATTGACAATTTCCTTCTTATAATTTGTGCGATAAGGCTGCCAACAGGTTATCCAAATTGTCTACTGACATCTTAAATCCTTGGGTGAAGCCCATTTCAATCAGCTTCTCCATGCGGGCAAGGGATTCATTAAAAATGGTGATACTTACTTTTGTTCTGCCATTTTGCTCGCTGAAAATGTAATCCCATTCAGAACCCGGCAATTCGGGGTTTTCGTCCTTGTCTGCAAAGGAATTATACATTTTAAAATTTGTTTTCGGAGTAATGGAGGTATATTTCTGAATTGACCAACGCTCTTGTCCGTCGGGGCTTATCATGGCATAAAATCTTTGCCCTCCAACTTTGAAATCCATATACTTAGTTTTGGCGCGCATAGGTGCAGGTGCTACCCATTGGTCCAGTAGTTCCGGCTTAGTAAAAGCATCCCATACTAAAGAAAGTCCGGCATTAAATTCCCTGGTTATAAATACCTTTTTAGCTGCTTTGTTAACATTAAAATCAAATAGTAAATCGTTGTTCATTATTTCTGTTCTTTAAGTGTTGATAATACTTTATCCAGTTGGTTAAATTGAATTTCCCAGCTTTCCCTTAACTGGACCAACCAGTTGTCAAATTCCTGTATTTTTTTCGCGTTGAAGTGATAATAAATTTCCCTGCCCGATGGTTCAGGCTTGATCAGATCACATTGATGCAATACTTTAATATGTTTCGATACCGCTTGCCGGGTCATATCAAATTTTTCGGCCATCGCGTTAGGCGTTAATGCCTGTATGGCAATTAAAGTTAAGATGGCCCTGCGGGTTGGATCGGCTATGGCCTGGAATATATCTGGTTTCATTTTCATTAAACGTGCAACTTTTGAGTTGCTAATTTACGCGCAACTTTTGAGTTGCGCAAATTTATTTGAATTTTTTTTTTAAGGAACTGAAAATAAGGTATTATCCACACCTCTTTGATTTCTCATCAAAGTAACCCAACTTCGCAAACCAAAATTTATAAGTATGGTTACCCATTTCAAAAAAATTGTTGCTGAACTTTCTATAACCGAAAAACAGGTGAGCGCTACCGCCGGCCTGCTGGACGAAGGCGCTACCGTGCCCTTCATTTCCCGTTATCGCAAGGAATTAACCGGCAGTTTGGATGAAGTGGAGGTGGCCGCCATCCGCGACCGCCTGCAGCAATTGCGCGAACTGGATAAACGCCGCGAGGCCATCCTGAAATCGCTTACCGAAATGGGCAGGCTAACGCCCGAACTGGAGGCGAAGATAAACGCCGCCGAAACAATGGTAATGCTGGAAGATATTTACCTGCCCTATCGCCCCAAAAGAAAAACCCGCGCAACGGCAGCCCGCGAAAAGGGCTTGCAGCCATTGGCGGATTCCATATTGGAACAACGAAATACCGACCTGCAATTAGCCACCGAAAAATATATCGACACAGAAAAAGGTGTTGCCACTATGGAAGAAGCATTAGCCGGCGCAAGGGATATTATTGCGGAATTGATAAGCGAAGATGCCGACATCCGCGCAAAAATGCGGGCGCTGTTTATTGAAAAAGGCACTTTTCAAAGTAAAGTAATTACCGGTAAGGAACAGGATGGCATCAAATACAAAGACTATTTCGACTGGACAGAGCCGGTGAAAACCGCGCCATCGCACCGGGTACTGGCCATGCGCCGCGGCGAAAAGGAAGAGTTTTTATGGCTGGATATTCAGCCTGTTGAGGAAGAAGCTATCGCTTTGCTGGAAAAGGCATTTATAAAGGGCAATAACCCGGCTGCCGACCAGGTACGCCAGGCCATAGCAGATGGCTACAAACGCCTGCTGAAACCCGGCATGGAAACCGAAGTGCGGCTGTTCACCAAAAAAAATGCCGACGAAGAAGCTATCCGGGTGTTTGCCGAGAACGCGCGGCAATTATTGTTAGGTGCGCCGCTTGGCCAAAAGCGTGTTATGGCTATCGACCCGGGCTTCCGCACCGGCTGCAAAGTGGTTTGTTTGGATGAGCAGGGCAAGTTGTTAGAGAACGCTAACATATACCCCCATACCGGCGCGGGCAATGTTTCGCAGGCCGAAAAGGATGTAAGGCACCTGTTTCAAAAACATAGTATACAGGCTGTTGCCATTGGTAACGGTACCGCCGGTCGCGAGACCGAAGTATTTGTACGCGGCCTTAACCTGCCGGGCGTTACCATCGTCATGGTCAACGAAAGCGGGGCTTCTATCTACTCCGCGTCAGATGTGGCGCGCGAGGAGTTCCCGGATAAGGATATCACCGTACGGGGCGCTGTATCAATCGGTCGCCGTTTGATGGACCCATTGGCCGAGCTGGTGAAGATAGACCCAAAATCTATCGGCGTTGGGCAGTACCAGCACGATGTGGACCAAAATAAGCTGCAAACATCGCTGGATGATACAGTGATCAGCTGCGTAAATGCCGTAGGTGTGGAGCTGAATACAGCATCGAAGCAAATACTGGCCTATATATCGGGCCTCGGTCCGCAGCTGGCGCAAAACATTGTAGAGTACCGCGACCAGAACGGTGCCTTTAAACGCCGCGACCAGCTGCGTAAAGTCGCACGGCTGGGCGATAAGGCTTATGAGCAGGCGGCAGGTTTCCTGCGCATCCGCGACGCGGAAAACCCTTTGGATAAAAGCGGCGTGCACCCCGAAAGATATACGCTGGTTGAGCAAATGGCAAAGGACCTTAAATGCTCGGTAAAAGAATTAATGACCGACGATAAGCTGCGCAAAAGTATCCCGCTGCAAAAATATGTGTCGGAAACAGTGGGCCTGCCCACGCTGAACGATATTATGGCCGAGCTGGCCAAACCCGGCCGCGACCCGCGCGA
>JBDSIC010000274.1:0-4305 GCA_039918195.1 Mucilaginibacter sp. | reverse complement strand
GCACCGAGCAACCCTACCTACGAAAAGCTAACATCATACGAATGCGGCGAAGAGCCTACCGGCAACGCATGGCTGCCGTTTAACTCGCGCTTTTACGTGATAGCGCTGGTTTTTTTATTGTTTGATGTAGAAATGGTTTTTATATTCCCCTGGGCAACCGTATTTGGCAGCCACCAGATATTGGCCGCTGACAGCCGCTGGGGCTGGTTCTCGCTGGCTGAGATGTTCATCTTTTTAGGGATACTGATATTAGGATTAGTATACGTATGGCGCAAAGGCGATCTCGACTGGATTAAACCCCACCCCATTTTACCAACAACCGACACACTTGTGCCGCAAAGTTTATACGATAACATCAACGCACAGCATGATATCTTCAGGGTACGGGAGTTTTCGTTAGAAAACGCGGTGACGGTAACAGAAACTGCCGTCGCAACTGCTGCTACCGAAGTTCCTGTACGAAAACCTATGTTCAAACCATCTTTTAAAAAGCCCGCCAATGACGCCTGACCTGACAAATGAAGACGGTGGCATAGTGATCACCAAAATGAACGACCTGCTTAACTGGGCGCGCCTGTCGTCGTTATGGCCGTTAAGTTTTGGCATTGCCTGCTGCGCGATAGAAATGATGGGCTCCATGGCTTCAACCTACGACCTGGAAAGGTTTGGGGTGTTCCCCCGCCCCTCGGCAAGGCAGGCGGATGTTATCATTATAGCCGGCACCGTAACCTTTAAAATGGCCGAGCGCATTAAACGCCTGTACGAGCAGATGCCTGAACCTAAATATGTTATATCAATGGGTTCGTGTTCCAATTGCGGCGGCCCTTACTGGCAGCACGGTTACCACGTAGTAAAAGGTGTAGACAGGGTTATCCCCGTTGATGTATATGTACAGGGCTGCCCCCCACGCCCCGAAGCTTTGATAGGCGCTATATTGGAATTGCGGAAAAAGATTGAGACGGAAGGCTTGATAAAAGCGTAATTTTATCCCTTAAAAAGTTATTATTGCATTACAAACATCGGCCATGCTCTCAGCTTTAACTATTTTCAGCTTCTTTCTTGTTGTTATTGTTTTTTTACCGCTGATAAAAAACAGCTACTGGATATTCCGTTCGCTGGAATATCCGAGGGCGCAAAAGTTTGCATTGTGTGTGGCGGCAATAGTGGGCTGGATAGTTTATTATACCGCTTATAAAACTATCAATATGTACGCCGTGGCTGCGCTTACTACAGCTACCGTTTACCTTGCCACCAAAATATATAACTACACCATATTTTCGTACCAGGAAGTTAAGACTGTAAAGAGCCATAGCAGCAAAAACGAACTTAAAGTTTTCTCGGCCAATGTTTACCAGGATAATACCCATTACGACAAATTATTAGCGCAAATAAAAGCCAACGACCCTGACATTATCCTGCTGTTAGAAACGGACGAAAAATGGGAAAAGGGCATAAAAGAGCTTGAAAAAGACTATCCTAATACACTTAAGGCAGCTCTGCCTAACACTTATGGCTTACTGTTCTACAGCAGGTTTGAATTGAGTGCAGCAAAGGTAAATTATCTTGTAAAGCACGATATCCCTTCCATTGAAGCCCTGGTGCACCTGCCGTCAGGCATTAAAGTACAGCTATGGGGCCTGCATCCCGAGCCACCGGTACCCGGCGAAAGTTTATACACTACTGCCAAGGATAAGGAATTGATGCGCATAGCCCTAAAGGCCCGTGATACCAAACTGCCCGTTATTGTAATGGGAGATTTGAACGATGTGGCCTGGAGCTATACCACTACTTTGTTTGAAAAGGTAAGCATGCTGCTGGATGTGCGCAAGGGGCGTGGCTTTTACAGTACCTTCTCGGCTAATCACTGGTATATGCGATTCCCGCTCGATTATATTTTTTGCTCGGCAGAGTTTGGCCTGGTTAGTATGAAACGTTTGGGACATAATGGGTCCGACCACTTCCCTATTTTCACACATCTTGTCTATAACAAAAGACTGGAGCAAATACAGGAAAGGCCCCATGCCGATCATGATGACATGAAAGAAGTAAAGGAAATAATGGATAAGGAGGTGGAGCCTGAGGCTTGATCGAATAACCGAAACTTAACAGCCCAACTTATAAGTAAAACCGCTGAACAAAAAAAGCTGCTTGTATGTACAAGCAGCTTTTGCATATTATCAATATTTATTTTTACTGCCCTTGCGCCAGCGAGTATCCTATTTTGCCGTCAAACAGCATCAGGTACTCAATTGAGCATACCTTAATATCGTCCGAAAGGTTGGCAGCAATTTCAAACAGGTCGCGCTGAGTAAGCGTGGTGCCTTCCGTCCTTTCGTAACGTATACGGAACTGGTTAACCAGTTCCGTATACATCGAGCCTGTTGGCCATACCTGTGTCCCGCGGTTTGATATCATGATCAGCTCAAACTTCTCGTTCAGTTTACCTTTGGCTATTTCGGCTATTTCGCCGGGCTGCAGTACCGATTCGATGAAAATATCGACACCCTGTATCTCTTCCTTAATACCGGGCTCGGTTTCGGTTATTTTATTTTTATCAGGATGGAAATCAAAATTGGTTTTGCACTCAAAATTAGGGTGCGCTATAACACCACCGGCCTCGGGGAATTTACCCAGGTTTTTGATGATCGCGTCAGCAAAGCCTTCGGTATTGGTTGATGGTGTGTTACGGTTGCCAAAATCACCTGTATGTACGCCCTGCTCTAAAGTGTACAGCAAAGCGTTCTCGATAGTAGCGGCATTAGCCGTGAGCCCTAAAAAGCGCAGCATAGATATGCCCGAAAGCAGTAAAGCCGTAGGGTTAGCAATGCCTTTGCCGGCAATATCAGGCGCGGTGCCGTGTACAGCCTCGAAAATGGAGATATTATCACCAATGTTGGCAGATGGCGCGAAACCTAAACCGCCAACCAAACCGGCGCAAAGGTCAGATACGATATCGCCCTGCAAGTTGGTTAATACGATGGCCTGGAACATTTCGGGATGTGACACCAGTTTCATACACAGGTCGTCTACAATAATATCGTATGATTGTATTTCGGGATATTCTTTAGCGATCTGGTAAAACGTTTCTAAAAAGATACCGTCTGTAAGCTTCATGATGTTGGCCTTGTGGCCGCAGGCAAGTTTTTTTAACCCTTTACGCCGCGCCAGCTCAAAGGCGTACCGAATTACCTGTGCCGAACCCGGACGGGTAATTATACGGCGGCCAACAGCTACATCATTAGTAAGCATGTGCTCAATGCCACCATAAGTATCCTCGATATTCTCGCGGATGATGGTCAGGTTTATCTGCATGCCAGCGTTAGAGAATACGGTATTCACACCGTTCAATGTCCTGAAATCGCGCTGGTTAGCATAGGTGTTCCACACTTTACGTGCAGTTACGTTAATGCTTTTTACACCTTTACCCTTAGGGGTTTCCATAGGGCCTTTAAACAGGATACCTAAATTTTCGATGGTTGCCTTTGCCTTATCGGTCATCCCGGTAGAGTGGCCGGCATCGAAATACGATTTGCCCATTTCTACCAGTTCGTATTCAAGCTGTACATCATTAGCTTCAAAAATCTTTAATACTGACTCCATTATCTCGGGGCCTATGCCGTCACCGTTGGCTACTGCTATTTTGGTCTTCATTGAAAATATTTAATCTGTGAGGGTGAAACGTTGCGAATATAGGTATTTTAAACCCCCTTTTGAAGTGGAACAGCAAAATTGATGTATGGTTTTTAAAAGATTTGCGGTAAATTTGCAATATATTAAATGAAAGCATTCTACGGAGATTTAAAACTTGGCATTTTGGGCGGCGGGCAACTGGGCCGCATGCTGATACAACAAGCCATCAATTATAATGTCACAGTAAAGGTACTCGACCCCGACCGCGAGGCACCCTGCAAAAAATTATGTGAAGAATTTGTTGTTGGCAGCTTAAGCGACTTCGACACCGTATACAAATTCGGCAAAAAGGTTGATCTGCTTACCATCGAGATAGAAAAAGTTAATGTTGATGCTTTAGCAAAACTGGAAGAAGAGGGCGTATTGGTTTATCCCCAATCGCGTGTTATCAGGCTGATACAGGATAAAGGATTGCAAAAGCAATTTTTTAAAGAGAACAACATACCGACTGCCGAGTTCCAGATGATATCATCGCCGGAACAATTAAGGCAAAGCCTTATTCCCTTCCCGTATATGCAAAAACTGCGCAGGGATGGTTATGACGGCAAGGGTGTATACAGGGTAAACAGCGAAGCCGACCTGTCGGGCGCTTTTACTGAACCAAGCCTGATAGAG
>JBDSIC010000273.1:0-4565 GCA_039918195.1 Mucilaginibacter sp. | reverse complement strand
AGCCACAAGGGTTAAAAAGGTAACCTTTAAATTAGCACTAAGCGCAACTGAAGAAACCTGGTTGGCTATAGGACTTATAATTGAATCGTCTGCTAAAAACGGTTTTAGATAATATCCCGGGGCTTTTAATGATTTAGCTAAAGCAAATAATGTGGGCCAGGCCAGCGGGTGTAATAAACCTACATCCTTCCACTTAAACATCAGGGGTGCCAGCAATGCAAAGTCTGTTACTAAATTCAGGATGCGAATGAGCATTTCCTCTAAAAGAAAATCATGCCCGAACATCCCTTTTACCGGGAAGAAAACCTTGTATACCAGGAAATATATAATGATGGAAACACGTATTACCGGAGGTATATCTATAAGCAGATTCACCTTCTTTTCTTTACTTTCGGGCGCTGTAGCATTGCCCTCGGGTTCCTTAATATGTGTGCTGCTTAAATCAGTAACCATAGTTTTTACATTAATACCGGTTAAGTAATAATATTTTTATTATCCAAACCTTAATACGCCTCCTGTGTCAAAGGTATATTATTTTTAACAATCGTATTTGACGGCACATCTGCCATGATAAGGCAATTTGCGCCGATTACCACATTATCGCCAATAGTTACATTTTTTAAGATAACTACATTTGACCCTATCCAGCAGTTTCTGCCGATAGCTATTTTACCAACAGTAAACCCTTGTTTAATTATTGGGGTATCATTATTCCTGAAACGGTGATTGTGGTCATACAATCTTACATTTTCGCCAAACATACAGTCATCAGCAATTGATATAATGCCATGACAGTTAATGGATAACCCATCATTAAAAAACACGTTTCTGCCAATTGTAAGCTGCGCCCCCTGCCTAACCCTCAAGGTAGCATTTTTTCGGAAACACACTTTATCGCCAATATTTATTTGACATTGTTTGGAAGATATATTAAAAGAAAAATGCCTGCCTATAAATACCTTACCCATTTTTAGCCTTTTGCTGCATAACAGGCGTAACAGGAAACACAGTACCGCGCTGCGGCCGTGGTCTAATTTATTGCGTAAGTAATTAAATATTTTCAGTGTTAACATTAAGCCTGTTCTGTTTCTAATTACTGTAATTGCTAAAGCTATTCACAATTAATTCGGCCCTTTTTTTCCAGGTGTATTTTTCTTCGAAATCCCTAAGGGCATTATTTCCTAATTTACTTCTTTTTTCGTTATCACCCATCAGTAACTCCATGGCGTTAGCCCAGGCCTGCGCATCGTCCGGATCACAAAGTACCGCGTTCTCTTCGTTCAGCACTTCTTTTAATACTGCGATATCCGACGAAATGATCGCCTTGCCATGCGCCATATAATCAAACATTTTTAGTGGTGAGGTTATATCGCTGATATTAGCTTCGCTATTGCCATACACTTTTATAGATCGTTGATTGGGCAACAGGCAAATATCAAAAGCATAAATATAAGCACTGATATGGCTTTGCTTAACAAAACCATGAAACACAATGTTATTAATGTTATCAGCCGCAGCTTTTTCTTTCCAATAGTTGATATCTTTATCAAATCCGCCTACTACATGGAACCTTGTTTTGGGAAGCATCGCTGCAACTTTAATAATGATCTCCATTCCCTTACCTTCGTAAAGGTGCCCGGTATAACCAATTTCGGCATTGTAATTTTCTGTGTCAGCAAACACAATGGGTGTAACCTTTGCCGGTATGTCCGAGCCATCATGCGCTACAGTGATAAGGCTTTCTTTTATCCCTCCGGCTATAAGGTTGTTTTTAAGGGCATCAGATATAACGATGATCTTGGTTAAAAAAGCGCTTTTTAGCAAGTTATTCCTTAAAAACTTCCATACATGCTTTGCCCGCATAAGCGATGAGCTAAGCGGCGCATGAAGTTCGAGCATCGTTTTTAAGCCGAAAAAGACCCCTACAGATGCAATATCAGGGTCCCTTGTAAAAAATATACCGCCTTTTGATGACACGTAACGCGCAACCTCTAAACAATATATCAATTTTTTAGCAGGCAGGCTACGGTATGGTATCTTAACAAGTTTAAAACTAGCTTCTACATTATAATACTCATACAGTTCGCGGTCAGTCAGCTTACGGTTGGCTGCCGTAGCCGGGAATATCAGGTATACCTCGTGCCCATTAGCCGCCAGCCCCTGGCACTGCTTCATAAAATGAAGGCTGTGCGCTGCCTTTGAGGGAATATCCGCCTGTACCGCGTAAAATATTTTCATTGATTTAAAACCTTTAAAAAAAATGCCTCAAACTTATTCATATTATGCTCAGGTGTAAACATCACCGAAAACTCTTTCGCATGTGTCCCTAATGTTTCCCTAAGTACTGTATCTGCTTCCAGCAGCCTGACATCCTCAACCATTTGGTCGAAGGTTTTGCTGTAAAACCCAAGCTTATGATCTGTAATATAATTATTAGGATCAAAGTAAAGGGTAATAGTGGGTTTAGCCCTGAACCATGCCTGTATAAAATTATTCCCAAATCCTTCGGGGTCGCAGGTATGGATCAGGAATAAGCTATTTTCCAAAACCCCGTTTACATATTCGGGCGATTGCAAGCCGAGGTAATGCACATTCGGCGGTAGTTTGTCCCGCTCATTCATCCACTCAAAATCTTTATCCTGGATAGCTCCTATCATAATAAAATCCATATCCAGGTCCATACAGCGTTTTGCCAGTTCGATAACCAGGCCGGGGTTCTTGCGTTTTTTTATATTGGCCACCCACACGCAATAATTCCTGTTCCATTTGAAAGGGATAATGGTATTTTCCATGGAGTTTGGAATGTACTCCTGGAATTTTACCGGCAGAATATCAAGGTACTGCGGGTTTAGGGTGATCAATCCATCAAGTTTTTTAAACACTTCCCAGTTATAATCGCGAAGCTCCTTAGTATGATTTCTGTAAAGGCGCCAGTTTTTTTTCAGGCTGGCTAATCCTGTAAGTTTTTGCAGCTTTAATACAGGTTTCTGCACATCGCGGATGTGAGATATTGAGAACACGAATTTAACACCTTGCTGCTTGGCTGCTATTAAATTCTTTATAAGTCCGCGCCGGTTTAGTCGCCAGTATATCAGGTCGGGTTTGTATTTATCTATCAAACGCACAAGGTCGGCAGGTTCCAGCGAAAAATACCCGATATTGTAAGTATAATTTTCCTTTTTTAAGTTGTATGCCTCTTTTTTAGCGTATACAAGATAGTTAACTTCATGACCAAGCTTCACCAGGTTTTTGGCAATGATATCGCATTGGATCTCGCTGCCGCCAAGGGTAATGTCTGCATGTTGATTAACTACAAATATCTTCATAAATCAAACAATATTAAATATCATTATAGGGCTTGCCGCCATTTAACAGCCTGAACCTTTCCACTACCCGCACCGAATCAAGGTACCATTTTACCCAGTAAACCACTACTTTATCACCTAACGAAAGGTGTTTACCTTTGGCCTTGATAACCTTCCACTCTTTTAATTTTGGCCGTAGTTTAAATAACAGCCGTACACTTTCTTTCAGGTAACCGTTGTTATTCATTTTGCCTTTACCGGATGCCACCCTGCGCGATTTTTTAGCCATAAGGTGAAGGCCTTTACGGGCGGGGTGCTTTACAGCGGTTTCGGCTGAATACCTGATCAAAAAACCTTTAGCCTTGGCACGGGCAGACCATTCAATGTCACCACCCGAAAGTTTAGCATCATCAAACACGCCTGCGCTATCAAAAACATGCTTCCGGGTAAACATATTCGCCGTTACCGAAACACCATTTTTAGCATTAGCTTCCTGCTGAAAAGCATAAATACTTTCGTAAAGCTCGGACGGCTGCGGTTTGTCGCCCTCAAAAAACAATATCACATTGCCTGCTATGCGGTCAACATCCGGGTTAGCAGTAAATAAATTTACAGCCGATTCAATCCAGTTTTCAACCGGGATACAGTCCGAATCGGTAAAGCCTAATATATCTCCTTTAGCCAGCTTTAACCCGGCATTCCGCGCAGCGTACGAGCCGGGTTGGCCTTCATCAATAATGCTGATGTTGGCAGGCAGGTAATACCCTGCGGGAGGCTGATCTGCCGGCGCGTTGTTTACTATAATTACTTGTATCAGACCTGCCGGATAGGTTTGCTTTTCAAGCGCGGCAATACACAGCCCAAGCCTGTTCCAGTCTTTATACGTTGGTATGATGATAGTAACTAACGGGTTTGCCATATTAGTTGCTGCTGATAAATTTGTCTATCACTTCAATTACTTTATCCTGCACACTATACTCATGATCCGTATTAATGGATGCATCATACAGTTTTGCCTTGTTGCGGTAATACAGTTCACCGGTATTTTTATTTTCGATAAGATCATCCAGCTGCTCAATACTTAGCGCCTCGGTAACTACATTATTTTTAATATATCCGTAGCTGTCTGTTTGCTCGCCGTTAGAAAAATTGTACTGCACCGGGAAAACGTTTAACGCGGCGGCCTCTAAAAGGATGGAACTGTTATTGCCTATTACCATATCTAAATTACTAAGATAGGTTAAACTGCTTTCGGTAGTG
>JBDSIC010000272.1:0-8179 GCA_039918195.1 Mucilaginibacter sp. | reverse complement strand
CACCCAGCTAAAATATTGCCGGCCATCGCCCTGTATGCCGCCCAAACCAAATTTGGCCAGGTTGGTATAGTAATGCGCTACCCCACCGTTTTTGCCCAGTACAACGGTAATGCGCAGTACTACCTTGCGTATGCCGGGTATGTTCTGTTCGGCAAAGGCTTGCTCCCAGCGCTTGCATACTTCAATAGAAAATCCATCGCCTATTTCGCCGGTAAACTCATCCTGCGGCCGGTCCTCCGCGTGGCGGTAAATAGTTGCTGATGCGGCATTCATCCATACTTTTGGCGGATTTTTTGTTTGTTTGAGCGCCTCGCCCAATATCCAGGTAGCTTTTAGCCTTGATGAAAATATTTCGGCCTTGTTTTTTTCGGTATACTTACAGTTAACGCTTTTACCGGTTAGGTTTATCAGTACGTCGCTGTCTTCCAGGTACTGCGCCCACTGCCCTATGTTGGCGCCATCCCAATAAACCATTTTAATATTGCCGGCATCAGCTTTGGGGTTTCGGGTAAAAATGATCACCTCGTTAGCCTGCGTACTGAAATGCTGCGCCAACACTTTGCCTAAGTAACCGCTGCCGCCCGCCAGTATAATTTTATTGTATTTCATGTTAGTCAAATTTAATAATAAACAGCAGTACTGCTAACCGGTATAATACCCAGCTAATAGTAAGCAGCCAGCCCAAAGCCAGTAACTTGGTACGGCGGATATGCTCAAGGAACATCAGCCCGGCCACGCCTAAAAAATAGAGCGTATAAACCAGGGCAGGCAGCACCATAAATTGGGCGACTATCAGTGCAGGTAGTAATAACAATGCGCCGGCTAAAGATATCGTCATCATGTTGCCTAGATAATCCCACTTTTTGGGGTTTGCATATAAACTCACCACAATGCCCTGGAAAAGTATTTGCCCGCTGCAGATAAAGTATTCGCGGTAGGCATTGCCTACGGGCACCATGCCGATCAGTAGCTGTGCGTATTGGGTAAGTATAAAGCTAACCAGCTGCCAGCTTAATAAAAGGTAAGCTAAACGGTAACGCAATATAAAAACAGGTTGTATTGCTGCGGCCCCTTCTACAGTGGCGGGTATAATTACCCGTCGATTGTAAGATATGAAAGCGTACACTTTTGTCATTAACCATATAAAGGGCCTGAACAAAAACAACGGCTTAAATACGGGGAAGGTATTGGCTATTATTTTAAACAAGCTGGCAATACCATAATTTACTTCACCTGTTTGGGTATTCAACAACGCGATCTCGTTGGCTGCCCGCTGCCTGTCTACCAGCGGACAAGCATCAGCAGGCATATCCTGGTAAGCTTCGCGACCATTTGCATCCAGCATACCGGTACTGACAAAAGCCTTGGTATACAGGTTACACATGGGGCATTCCGCTTCGTACAGTATGATATGATTCTTTAAAGTTTTCATTGTGTTTTTTATTATTGAATTTTCAGTAAAATATGAAACATTTATATAAAAAAATATAGCTATTTAAATAGCTTGAATACCGACCCCCAAAACCAGTTCTCCTCTGCTTTTATCATTGTTTCTAATGTTTTGTTTACGTTACCGGCCAGTTTGCTTATCCCTGCTATGGATGTTTTAAATGTTTTAAACTGCGGGTCTTTTTCATCGCCCTTTATCATGGATAGCTCATTTAATACTTTTATCATGGGATCAAGCTCGCGTTTTTTACGTTCCTGCGCTACCTGGCGGGCAATGTTCCAGGCATCTTTATCAGCAAAAAAATATTCCTTGCGTTCGCCTGCCTTGTGCTGTTTTTCTACCAAGCCCCAGCTTATCAGGTCGCGCAGGGTCATGTTGGCATTGCCGCGCGATATGCTAAGTGTTTCCATTATCTCTTCGGTTGTTAACGCTTCCGGTGTTACCAACAGCAGTGCATGCACCTGTGCCATTGTACGGTTTATCCCCCACTCCGAGCCTAACTTGCCCCAGGTTTCGATAAACTTTAATTTGGCTTCTGCTAATTCCATATACAAAGGTATATTAAAGTTTTTAAACTTTCAATAAAAAATGAAAGTTTTTTATTTTACTTATCTTAATTATTTTTTACAACAGGTGTAACGTTTATAAAGTCTACCCGTCTTATAGATAATTAGTATGAGTATTTAGTTCTTTATAAGGTCAGTTAATAGTTAGGAAAAAGCGGTTGCGGATACTCACAGCCGCTTTTTTTATGCCAGCAATTTTGCCATGGTTAGCGGCAACTGCTGTGCAAGGCGGCCCGGCAAAACTACATTCATCCGGTTAGGTAGCGCCAGTTCGTCGCCGGCTCTACCATGCAGGTAAACCCCGGCCAGGCAAGCCTGCTCGGGCGTATAGCCTTGTGCAAGTAAAGCTGCCAATATACCGGTAAGCACATCGCCCATCCCCCCAGTCGCCATAGCCGGGTTACCGGTGGAATTAAAATAAAGTATGCCGCCCGGTGTTGCTATTATGGTATAATCATTCTTTAAAACAATATATATATTCCGTTCGGCGGCTTGCCTTGTAGCGGTTTGCAGGCGTGCCCACCAGCTGGTATGCTCACCAAACAGGCGGTCAAATTCCTTCATGTGTGGTGTTAGTATACTTCCTTCGGGCAGGTTTTGCCATAATTCGTGGCGGTGGGCAAGCAGGTTAAGGCCGTCGGCATCTATTACAACGGGCTTGGTATAATTGCTAAGCAGATCGGCCAGTAATTCAAAAGCGCCTTCACCGGTACCTAAGCCGGGGCCAATAGCAACGCTGCTATATTTATCCCAGTTTATTTGGGGCAAGGTATCGCCGTCCCTGGTTAAAGCCATCAATTCCGGAAGATAACTATTAAGTGCTGTTAGCCCGCTTGCAGGTATACAGACCGTGGTTAACCCCGCGCCCGCGTAAGCTGAACCGGCGGCGCAAAGCAATGCCGCGCCCATGGTTTTGGCTTCGCCGGCTATAATAAGGCTGTGCCCGTAAGTACCCTTGTTGCTAAATTGCCTTCGGCGCTTAAGCATATGCCTGATATCCTCTTCCTCTACATACTGATAAGGCGAATTAAGTCCCCGGGTGAAGTTTTCGCTGATACATATGTTGACCGCCTGCCAGCAATCGATAAAGCCGGCGGCCTCGGGCAGCAGAAAATTGATCTTTGCCTGCTGAAAAGTAATAACAAGATCGGCCTTTATTGTTACCGAATCTTTTGCTATTTCGCCATCGGCAAAAAAACCGGTGGGTATATCAACCGCCACTACGGTTTTATTAAGGCTGTTCAAATACTCCACCAGCCGCTTGTAATCGCCGTCGGGTGGTTTATTTAGCCCGCTACCCAACAGGGCGTCAATAAGTATCGTGCTTTTTTCCTGCGGGAAATCCTCGCCAATGTTAAGCTGGTTAATAGGAACTGCTGTTTGCCGAAGCCGCTGCAGGTTAATATTGAAATCAGCAGTGGCCTTGTCATTGAAACGGGCAATTATTACGCTGATCTGTTTGTAATGGTGCTCGTGAAGCATGCGCGCTATTGCCAGTCCGTCGCCGCCATTGTTGCCGGTGCCGCAATAAACCGTTATGCCCTTATCTTTTACCGGGAAATGGTTGATGAACCAGCCGACAAAAGCCTTTGCCGCGCGCTCCATCAAATCGACAGAGGCAATCGGTTCATTCGCTATAGTAAAAGCGTCGGCTTCCCTAATATGGGCAGATGTAAGCAATGGCAGCATATACCATAAAGTTATGATTTACGCCTTTGTTTCCGCTAAAAAATAATAATGAAAATTACTGCTTAGTTTTTAAGGCTCATTTCCCTACCCTGCATCATTTTACGCAGGTTATTAAGGGCATAGCGCATACGGCCAAGGGCAGTGTTTATGCTCACATCAGTAATATCAGCTATCTCCTTAAAGCTCATATCACCAAAATGGCGCATGATCAACACCTCTTTTTGCTCAGATGGCAGCAGTTGTATCAAAGTTTTCAGGTCTTTGTGGGTTTGCTCGCGCACCATGCGGTCTTCGGTACTTTCGTCGTAATTGCCTAAAACCTCGAAAATGTCAAAGTCATCGCCATTGCTTACCATAGGCGCGCGTTTTTCGCGGCGGAAATGGTCGATAACCAGGTTATGGGCAATACGGGTAACCCAGGGCAAAAATTTGCCTTCTTCATTATATTTGCCTGCTTTTAGTGTATTAATTACTTTAATAAAGGTATCCTGGAAAATATCCTCGGCAAGGTACTCGTCCTTTACCAGTAAATATATAGAAGTGTAAATTTTATTTTGATAACGGCGGATAAGTTCAACCAGCCCGGCTTCGTTACCCGAAATGTATAGATGGATTAGATCCTGATCACTTTGCAATTTAAAATCCATAGAATGACTTTACTTAAATTAAGTTTTATTTAATAAAATGTTAAGTAGAGTTTTTTCCTATAGCTTTTTCTGTTTAGGGTTATCGTTTTGTTACTTCAAATAAAATAAAAATAACAATAAAAACCAAATTTATTTGTTTGACTATATAAGTCGACGTACGTTTAATGGAGTATAAAAGTTTTTTTATGTTGATTATTGATTGTATGTCATTGCGGGAACAATGCAACATTTAAGGATAAATAGTGGGCACAATAATCCCTAAATTATGTGATGCTGTTAGATAATCCGCAAAATATCTATTACTTATCGCTGACAAGTATTTTCCATATCCATTTGCTATTTGCTAAACATTTTAGGATTTTTGCACTTTCTTTATAAGACCATAGTTGCATAGTCCGGCATTGGCAGCAGAATAATGTTTTTGCGCTATGAACTATCAACCATGAACCATGAACTACCAATGATCGAAGCAGAAAAAGACGCGAAACACCATATAATTATAAAAGGGGCAAGGGTACACAACCTAAAAAATCTGGATGTAGCCATTCCCAAAAACAAGCTGGTAGTAATTACCGGCATGTCGGGCTCGGGTAAGTCATCGCTGGCTTTTGATACGCTGTATGCCGAAGGGCAGCGCCGTTATGTAGAAAGCCTTTCATCATACGCGCGCCAATTTTTGGGCCGCATGAATAAGCCTGACGTTGATTATATAAAGGGCATTGCCCCTGCTATCGCTATCGAGCAAAAGGTAATTACATCTAACCCGCGCTCAACCGTTGGTACCTCTACCGAGATATATGATTACCTGAAGCTGCTTTTCTCGCGCGTAGGAAAAACAATTTCACCTATTTCGGGCGAGGTTGTAAAAAGGGACAGTGTTACCGATGTGATCAACTTTATTATGGCTTTGCCGGATGATACACAGGTAACTGTACTTTGCCCGTTGCACCCGCACAATAACCGCAGCCTGAAGGAAGAGTTGGCCGTACTGCTGCAAAAAGGTTTTGTTCGTGTTGAATACAACGGCAAGCTGGCACGCATTGAGGCCCTGCTTGAAGATGATACCATCGCCTCAGATAAAACGTGGGTGGTGGACGACGGTAAAAGTTCGTCGGGCAATAACCACGAGCAATCTGTACTGAACCACGAGCAGGTGCGTATGGTAATTGACCGTATCACCAAAAACAATGAAGAAGAAACTATAAGCCGTTTAGGCGACAGTATACAAACCGCGTTTTTTGAAGGTAAAGGCGACAGCTACATACGCTGGCAGCAACCCGAAGCTGAAACTGAGCAGGAACGCTTTTTCTGCGACAGGTTTGAGTTGGACGGTATTCGCTTTGAAGAGCCTACACCAAATTTTTTCAGCTTTAACAACCCTTATGGCGCCTGCAAAAAATGCGAAGGCTACGGCAAGGTTATAGGCATTGATGGCGACCTGGTTATCCCCGACAAAAGCAAAACTATATACGAGGGCGCTATTGCCCCCTGGCGCGGCGAAAAAATGCGCGAGTGGAACGATCAACTGGTAAAAAACTCCATTAAATTTGATTTCCCGATACATCGCCAGTATAACCAGCTGACCGAAAAGCAGCAGGAACTGCTATGGAAGGGCAACAAATACTTCCGCGGGCTTGATGAGTTTTTTAAAGAGATGGAGGCACAGACCTACAAAATTCAGTACAGGGTGCTTTTATCGCGTTACCGCGGCAAAACCAGTTGCCCCGACTGTAAGGGCAGCCGCCTGCGTAATGATGCATCTTACGTAAAAATAGATGGCAGATCGATAACCGATGTGGTGCTGATGCCGCTGGATAAAGCCTATGAATTTTTTAAAAGCCTGCAGTTAGCTGAGAACGATGCTAAAATAGGCAAGCGCCTGCTGATGGAAATAACCAACCGCCTCAACTTTTTAAATGATGTAGGCTTAAGTTATTTGACGCTTAACCGCTTGTCTAACACACTGTCAGGCGGCGAATCGCAGCGTATCAATTTAGCTACCTCGCTGGGCAGTAGTTTGGTGGGTTCGGTTTATGTGCTTGATGAACCAAGCATTGGCCTGCACCCGCGCGATACACAGCGGCTGATAGGTGTACTTAAATCACTGCGCGACGTAGGCAATACGGTATTGGTGGTTGAGCACGAGGAAGAAGTGATGAAAGCCGCCGACCATATTATTGACATTGGCCCCGAAGCCGGCACACATGGCGGCGAACTGGTGTTTACCGGCACTTACGAAGAAATTATAAAAGATGAAAAAAGCCTTACCGGCCGCTATTTAAGCGGCAGGGATGAAATAGCAATACCTGCCACCCGCCGTAAATGGAATGACCATATTGACATAAAGGGCGCGCGCGAAAATAACCTGCAACATGCCTCGGCTAAATTCCCGTTGGGGGTGCTTACCGTGGTTACCGGGGTTTCGGGCTCGGGCAAAACCAGTTTGGTAAAACGCATACTGGCACCGGCTTTGCAAAAAACGCTGGGTAACTATTCGGGCGAGCAAACCGGATCGTACGATAGCATTGAGGGCGACTACAACAAAATTGAACAGGTTGAACTGGTAGATCAAAACCCTATCGGCCGCTCGTCGCGCTCAAACCCGGTTACTTATGTAAAGGCCTGGGATGAGATACGCAACCTGTTCGCATCGCAGCCGGCAGCTAAGGCAGCGGGTTTAAAGCCATCGGCATTTTCCTTTAATGTGGAGGGCGGCCGCTGTGATGTTTGCCAGGGCGAGGGCGAGGTAAAAATAGAGATGCAGTTTATGGCTGACATCTTTTTAACCTGCGAAGCCTGCAACGGCAACCGTTTTAAGCAGCCTGTATTAGATGTGCTGTATAACGAAAAGAACGTAGCCGAAGTGCTGCATCTTACTATTGACGAGGCGTTGGAGTTTTTTGCTAAAGAGCCTAAGATCATTGCCAAAATAAAACCATTGGTGGATGTGGGTTTGGGTTATGTGCAGTTAGGGCAATCATCCAATACGCTATCCGGCGGCGAGGCGCAGCGTATCAAGCTGGCATCGTTCCTGGTAAAGGGTAACAATACCCATAAAACCATGTTTATTTTTGATGAGCCTACTACAGGGCTGCATTTTGCCGATATTAAAAAACTACTTAAATCATTCGACGCCCTGCTGGATAACGGCAATACCATTATTGTTATAGAGCACAATATGGATGTAATAAAATGTGCCGACTGGGTAATTGATATAGGCCCCGAAGGCGGCGACAGGGGCGGTAAAGTAATATTTGAAGGCGTGCCCGAAGACCTGATCAAAGAAAAGAAATCATATACCGGGAAGTTTTTGAAGGAGAGATTTTAGTAGAATTTAATTAGTGAGTCTTTGATTAGGTGATTCGGTATTTGGTCAGAAACATAAAAAAGCATTATGCTGTAAGGGACGAAGCAATCTCTGAACTATTTATTCGGAATAGCATGTGTAGCGATTGCTTCGTGCCGTAATTACGCGTGGTAGATGCTTGACTTACTGCACTACATCATCCAAATTATCATAATTTTCATTCATAGACAGGTTGATAGGGTAATTGGCTTTACTTTTTACCAGCTCGCTAACCCTGTAAACAAAAAACAAGCACACCAAAATAGCCCCGGTTACCACATAACCCAAAATATCGTAATGCTGCAGCGGGGCCGATTTATGCGACTGGCTTACTATCAGCCCGGCGCATACCGCGGCAATACCGCCTGCCATTTGCTGTAGCGACGAATTGATGCTCATGAAAGCCCCGCGGTCGCGTGCTTCGGGCACTGCGGTGGCCAGCGCTGTTGATGGTATCATACGCCCCATAATACCCATAAAC